>NZ_JBFAKH010000144.1:0-10095 GCF_040655635.1 Streptomyces sp. NPDC050388 | reverse complement strand
ACCCGCTGCCGCTCGGCCTCCTCCAGCACCTCCACCTCGGAGACCCGGGACTTGTCGCCGCTGCCGGCCACCCACTCCAGCACCCGCACCAACCGGCTCATGTGACCGGCGAGCTCGTCCTCGCCGTACAGCTCGTGGTGGCCGTCCAGTTCGACGCGGATGCCGGCGCGGGAGTCGGCCGTACCGTAAAAGTTGACCTTGAGATCGTTGACGGGACCGGTGGACAGCGGGTGGGCCACGGCGGGGGTGGTGCCGAAGAGGGGCTCGCCGGCGAAGGCCATGATGTTGACGGTCGGGCCGAGGCGGGCCTGGCCGGCGCCGGAGAGGCCCAGTTCGTGGATGAGTTCCTCGCCGCGGAAGCGCTGGTGACGGATGACGTCGGCGAGGGACCGGGACACCTGGGCGGCCAGGTCTGCGAAGGGGGTGTCCGGCGTGAGCGTCACGCGCAGGGGCAGCACGTTGACCATGGCGCTCGGGGTGGTCAGGGACGTACGGCCGGTGCGTCCCGCGAGCGGGAGCGAGAAGGTGAAGTCGGTGCGGCCCGTCATCCGGTGGAAGAAGGCGGCGGTGCCGGCGAGTGCCAGTGCGGGCCACTGTATGCCGAGCCGGGCGGCCGTCTCGGTGAGACGGTGGGCCAGTGGGGCCGGCAGGGTGTGGACATGGCGGCGCAGGCTGTGGGTGCTGGTGGACGCGCGGCCGGCGAGGGAGACCGGGTCGGGCAGGTCCGCGAAGACCTCGCGCCAGTGGGCGCGGTCCCGGGTGTGTCGGCGTGAGCCGGCGTAGGCCGCCTCGTCGGCGACGACCCGGTCCAGGGTCGCGAAGCCGGTGGGCGCGGGCTCGTCCCCGGTGAGCAGGGCCGAGTAGAGCGCTGCGACGCGGGCGGCGTACACGGACTGGCCGAAGCCGTCGAGGACGGCGTGGTGGTAGCCGTGGAAGTACCAGTGCCGGTCATCGGCGAGGGTGAGCAGGGCCTGTTCGCTCACGGGGCCGCGGGTCAGGTCGAAGGGCTTGGCCATGCGTGCGTTCATCCACCGGTGGGCGGTGGCCTCCGGGTCGGAGGCCGTGCGCAGGTCGAGGAACCGCAGGGGTTCGGGTTCGGTGGGCTCGACGATCTGGTGGAGGGTCACTTCCGGGCCGCTGCCGGTGTCCCGTTCCTCCTGGGCGAAGTGGGAGCGCAGCGCCTCGGTCTCCTCGACGCCCCGCCGTATCGCCTCGGCGAGGACCTCGGTGTCGACCGGCCCGGCGATCTCGTAGTAGCCGCCGCAGTTGTAGAGGGGGCTGTCCGCGTGCAGGTGCTGGGCGACCCAGATGCCGGACTGCGCGGCGGAGACGGGTCGACGGAGCAGACGGGCTTCGGACATGGCGGTGCGGTCCTCTCAATTCTGCGGAGGTGGTGGACTGCGGGGGGAGGGTTGCGAGCGCGGGGCGGCGGGACGTGGGGGCGGAGGGCCGTGACCGTCAGTCGTTGAGGGCCAGTTCCTCGGCGAGGGCCTTGCTCAGCGCGTCGACGGTGGGGTTGTCCCACATGACCGTCGGGTCCACGGAGATGTCGAGGTGGTCTTCCAGTTCGGCGATGACGGACAGGGCGTGGAGCGAGTCAAGCCCGTAGTTGGAGAGCGGAACCGTGGGGTCGATCGTGTCGACCGGGCGTTCCAGATGGGTGGCCACGCAGTCGGTGAGCCAGCGGGCGAGGCTCTCGGCGGTGGGGGTCTCGAGGTCGGACTCGGGCATGAAGCTGTCCTTTTCGGAGGAGCGGGGGCGGGTCAGGGGCGGTCGGGAAGCCGACGTTCGGTCAGGTCGAAGGTGCGGGCGCTGTCGTAGCGGCGGACCAGGTCCGCGTAGAGGCGCTGCTGGACGGCGCCCGAGGGCTGCGGTGGGCGCCGTGCGGGCGTCGTGAGGACCCGGCCGGGGGCGGCCGACGTGAGCTCGGGGTCCAGGAGGGCGGCGGCGGGCGGGGCCGTGACCAGTTCGGTGAACGGCAGGGGACCGGGGGCCGGGCGCGGCCCTCGCGCCGGGGCGAACAGTTCCCGCTGGGCTTCGTTCAACAGCAGCTGGAAGACGGCGGTTTCGCCCTCCCGGATGTAGAAGCGCGACCCCATCAGGACGGACAGGCGGTCGAGGGCGCCCTGGAGGACGCGCGGCACCAGCCCGAGCACCGCCTGTTCGTGGGCACCCTCCCGGCTGGGCAGCGCGTCCTCGCCGCGGACCGCGAGGCTGGTCAGGACGTCGCACAGCAGCAGGTCGGCGTGGACTCCCGCGAGCACCTCGCGCAGATGGGGGATGTCGATGGCGGGCGCGCCGTAGAGCCGGCGGCCCCGCAGATGGCGCACCGTGACGCGGAGTGCCGAATCGAGGGCTCCGACGCAGGATCCGACGACCAGGGCCGTGGCGCGCGGTTCGTTGTCGGGGAGGGCCGCGCGGACGGTACGGCCGAGGCGGGGTGAGCGGCGGTACAGGGCGCGCAGCGCGTGCAGCCAGGCCTCGGGGGTGACGTGCGCGCTTTCCGTGAGGGCGTCGGGGAGCAGGCCCCCGGCCTGTGGACGGTCCGCCTCGCGTGCGGCCAGGATCGCTCCGAAGCCGCGGGGATTGGCGGTGTCGTACGGGTCGCCGAGGTGTTGTTCGACGGTGTCGGCTAGGCCGGTGGGGGCGGTGACCGTGGTCATCGAGTCGTGCCCTCCATGGGGTCGAGGAGTGAGGGGACCGTGCCGGGGGGTGAGGACAACAGGACGTCCGCGAGGGCGTCGAGGGTGTCGCGGTCGGCCTCCTCGACGGGTTCGCCGAGTTCGGTGAGGGCCTTCACCAGGCAGCCCCGCAGCCAGGTCTCGTCGATGTGGTCGGGTCGGCGCAGCCACAGGTGGAGCGTGGCGGCCGCGGCGAAGCACAGCTCGTACTGCTCGGCGAGCCCGAAGGCGTGGCCGGGCACGGCACGCGGGGAGTAGCGCACTGCCGCCATCCGCTCGTGCAGCCCGTTCGTGGCCCGCCGGAGCCCCTCCGCCAGGGCGGCGAGCCTGCCGGAGGCGGCTCCGGAGGCCGTCAGATCGCGGACGCGGTCCACGGCCGCCGGCAGTGCGGCGACGACGGAGGCGCCGGTGCCGGAGAGCAGACTGAGGGCTTCCGGGCGGAAGGGGCGCAGCGGGGCGTGGACGTCGGTCGCCTCGGCGAGGCCCTCGTCGTCCCGGCGGCCCTTGCGGTAGGCGCGGGCCAGTCGGGGGAACTGGTCGATCAGGGCGTTGCGGTTGACCAGGCTGCTGCCGTCGAAGATGCCGATGATGCGGTGGTCACGCTCCAGTTTGGCGAAGTGTCCGTGCGGGTCGACGTCCACCAGGCCGTAAGGGCCGAGGGTGTGGAGGAGGCGGGCCACGAGGTCGTCGACCTGGGCCGGTACGTACGCCTTGGCGACGGCGGAGACGACGCTCATCTCGCCGGTGAGCGCGTGCACGGAGCGCGCCGCGACCACTCCGGTGGCCTCCGCGAGCAGCAGACCGGCCACAGCCTCACCCAACTCCCGGCGAACGTACGGGATGTGCGCGAGCGGTGTGCCGTCGTCGTCGGTGGCGTCGGCGGTGAACCGGACGGCCAGGTCCAGGGCGTGGTCGCCCGCGCCGAGGGACATGCCCATGCAGCCCGTGCGGGTCACGTGCAGGGCCTTGAGAATGATCTCGATGCCCTGGCCGGGCTCGCCGATGAGCGCGTCGGACGGCAGCATCGCGTCGTGGAAGGCGAGGCCGCTGATGTCGGCGCCGCGGATCCCGTACGTGGGCACCTTCGGCAGCGGGGACAGGGCGCCGGGGGCGAGCCGCTCCTTGTCGACGAGGAAGAGGCTGAAGCCGCGCGGGCCGCCCTCCGGGTCGGTGCGGGCCAGGACGGTGACCAGGTCGGCCCGGGTGATGTTGTTGATCAGCCACTTCTCACCGGTGAGCCGCCAGCTGCCGCCCCCGTCCACCGGGTGGGCGGTGACCTCGCCGGCCAGCAGGTCGCTGCCGTGGTGCCGTTCGGTCAGCGCGCAGGAGACGACCGCGCCCTCGCCGATCCGGCGGCCCAGCCGCGCTGCCCGGGCCGGGTCGCCGGCGATCCAGGTGGAGACGGCACCGAGATACGTCTTGCCGTGGGCGGCCGCCACTGTCAGGTCCACCCGGGACACCGCCCGCAGCAGCTGCGTCACCATGCCGAAATCGTCCAGTGCGCCGCCGTGTTCGGTGGGCACGTAGTAGCGGGGCATGCCGAACGCGTCCAGCGCGCGGCACGCCTCTGCGGGGAAGGCTTCCTGCTCGTCGAGGGCGGCGAGCCGCTCACCCGAGAACGGGCCGCCGGATACGGCCAGTTCGTCGAGGAGACGGGTCAGTTCCGCGAGGGGGGCGGCCACGGAGGCAGCCGAGGTCGTCGTCATGCCGGTGCCTGCTCGCCGGTCGCGACCGCGGGCAGCAGAGGGGGCTGGTAGTCCGCGTACGTCGGCTCCAGCGCGCCGGCCCGGAAGAGTTCACGCATCGCCGACCGTTGGATCTTGCCGCTGGTGGTGCGGCGTACTCCGCCGGGCCGCAGCAGCAGCACGGCTCCCACGGGGGCGCCGAACTCGCGGGCGACGGTGAGCCGCATGTCCGTGGCGAGTTCCCTCAGCCGCTCCTCGTCCTTGATGCCGCGGACCTCGTGCGTGACCACCAGGACGTCGTCCTGGCCCTGTCCGCCCGCGCCGGGGACGGCGAAGCAGGCGCCGACCAGGTTGCCCAGCTCCGGCCGCTGGACCCGCAGTTCGTGCTCGATGTCCTGCGGATAGAGGTTGCGGCCGCGCAGGTTGAGCACGTCCTTGATACGGCCCGTGACGTAGAGCTCGCCCTCGTGCAGGGCCCCGAGATCGCCGGTGCGCAGGTATCCGCTGTCGCCCTCGGCGGTGGTGGCCCGGAACTCGGCCTCGTTGGTCGCCTCACGCCCCCAGTACCCGTGCCCGACGACGGGGCCGCGCAGCCACAGCTCCCCGACGGCGCCCTCCGGCAGGGTGCGCAGGGTGTCGGGGTCGATGACACGCACCTCGGCGCCGAGCGGCGGTCCGCAGCTGACCACGTCCCGGCCGGACTCGTCGGCGGTGGCGGTGGGCCGGAACTCGTTGCGCTCGAGGGAACCGGCGTCGACCCGCAGGCTGCTCGGCGGGCTGTCGACCGCGCCGGAGACGAAGAGGGTCGCCTCGGCCATGCCGTAGCTGGGGGCGAGCGTCTCGGCGCGCAGCCCGTAGGCCGCGAACCGCTGGTGGAAGCGGTCGAGGACGGCGGACCGCACGGGTTCCGAGCCGTCGACGGCGTGCCGCCAGTGCGAGAGGTCGAGCCCCTCGGCCTGTGCGTCGGTGACGCGCCGGCTGCACACCTCGTAGGCGAAGTCGGGTGCGGCGGAGTAGCGGATGCCGAACCGGTCGATCATGTGCAGCCACAGATGGGGCCGCTTGAGGAAGGTGCCGGGGCTCATCAGCAGGGTGGTCGAGCCGATCATCAGCGGCGTCATGATCAGGCCCATCAGGCCCATGTCGTGGAAGTGGGGGATCCAGCCGCCGCCGCGCATGGTGTCGTCCAGCTTCATGACCTCGGCGAGGTTGGCAGTGTTGTGCAGCAGGTTGCCATGGCTGATCATCACGCCCTTGGGGTCTCCGGTGGAGCCCGAGGTGTACTGGAGCACGGCGAGGGTGGACTGGTCGGTGGGCGGTATCGTCCAGCCGTCGGGGCCGGGACCGGCGCCGTCGTCGGTGGCCGTCAGGGGGAGACGTCCGAGCCCTTCCTCGGCGATCCAGTCCTCGACGTCGCCGCGGGTCGGGGTGTCGGTCAGGACCGCCGCCGCGCCCGAGTCGTCCACGATGCGCCGGACCCGGTGCCGCTCGTGGCGGTATCGACCGGGCAGCGAGGAGGGAACCGCGACGACGCCGGCGTACAGACAGCCGAAGAACGCGGCCAGGAAGTCGAGCCCGGCGGGGTACAGCAGCAGCGCACGCTCACCGGGCCCGAGCCCGGCCCCGTGCAGCCGCACGGCCAGACTCCGGGCCCGCGCGTCCAGTTCAGCATAGGTCAACCATTGCGCCCCGTCCTCCTGGAGGGGATCCGTCACAAATGCCGCCGCCTCTTTTTCCGGCCGGTTTTCCGCGTGCTGTCGCAGCACTGCGGTAACACTGGGGGCGGTGACGATTCCCGCCATATTCGTGGCCTGCCCTTCGTGGTCGCGAACGGGGTTTTCCGCGCGCCGAATCAGCACTGCCGTGACTTTCTACCGGCTCCCTCAGGGGTAGGGAAGGCGACTGACAGCAAACTGCACCCGGAGCCCGCCCGCCCCCCAGCAACAGGGACAAAGCGCTCGTAAGGGCTGGCAGTTCGAAGGCGGCAAGGCCAGTACCGGCCAGCCGACTCCCAGTTCCGGCCCCGCCCGCCACAGTAGAGTCGAGGTCGGACCGCATTTCCGAAGAACCTTCCAGCCGCCGAGTGCGCCGCGTTTCAGGGTGTTCTCACCCGGGACTTCCGGCACTCCCCGACTCCGGGATTCCGATGAATTCCATGCCTGGCATCCATATGCCTTCCGTGCTGGTCACCGGCACCTCTTCCGACGCCCACACCTGGAATCTCGTCTACCTCCAACTCCTGTTGGAGGAATGGGGCCACGACGTCACCAACCTCGGCCCCTGCACCCCCGACGACCTGGTGCTGCGCTCCGCCGTCGAACTCCGCCCGGACCTGATCGTCGTCAGCAGCGTCAACGGCCACGGTCACCAGGACGGCCTCCGGCTGGTCCGGGCCCTGCGCACCCGCCCCGAACTCGCCGGCACCACGATGGTGATCGGCGGCAAGCTCGGCACCGACGGGCTGCGCAACGTCGGCCAGGTGCGCCGACTGCTCGCGGCGGGCTACGACCGGGTCTTCGACGACGGGGACGTGACCGCGTTTCGCGACATGGTGTCCCGGTTGCCCGTCCGAGCGGTGTCGTGACGCAGGTGCCCTTCGGCGACTTCGTGGCCGCGGCCCGGGCCCGCGGCACGCTCGTCGTCCAGCCCCGGATGGGTTTCAGCGACCCCCGGCGGATGCGCGAGGGCCTGGCCCGCACCCGGGCCGTCGACGCCGTCACCGTGGGCACGCTGACCCTGGACAGCTACACCCGGGTGCGCGAGCTCGCGGCCGCCCGCAGAGCGCTGGCCGACGGTGTCACGCTCAACGGCTACCCGATCTGCACCCACCCCCCGGACACCACCCGGGCCGTGCTCGACGGCATCCACGACGCCTCCTTCCCCGTCCAGGTCAGACACGGCTCGTCGCGGCCCGAGCACATCGTCTCCGCGCTGCTCGGCCTCGGCCTGGACGCCACGGAGGGCGGGCCGGTCTCGTACTGCCTGCCCTACAGCCGCACCCCGCTGGCGGACGCGGTCGACAGCTGGCGCACGGCCTGCGAGATGCTCGCCGGGCACACGGGAGACGGCCGGGTGCCGCATCTGGAGAGCTTCGGCGGCTGCATGCTCGGACAGTTGTGCCCACCGGCCGTGCTGGTCGCGGTGAGCGTCCTGGAGGGCCTGTTCTTCGCCCGGCACGGCCTGCGCAGCGTGTCCCTGAGCTACGCCCAGCAGACCAGCCCGCAACAGGACCTGGAGGCGGTCGCCGCCCTGCAACGGCTCGCCGGGGAACTACTCGGGCCCACCGACTGGCACGTGGTGCTCTACGCCTACATGGGCGTCTACCCCCTCTCACGCGGCGGCGCGCTGAACCTCCTCGAGGCGGCCGCCCGGCTCGCGGTGACCTCGGGGGCCTCCCGGCTGATCGTGAAGACCGCCGCGGAGGCGCACCGCATCCCGACCGTCGCCGACAACGTGGAAGCGCTGGAGACCGCCGCACGCGCCGCGGCCACCACCCCCGCGCCGCCCCCCGGCCCGCCCGACGCGGACTCCGAGGTGTATGCCGAGGCCCGCACCCTCGTCCACGCCGTGCTGGACCTGCACGACGACGTGGGCGCCGCCCTGCTGACGGCCTTCCGGCGGGGCCTGCTCGACATCCCCTACTGCCTGCACCCCGACAACGCGGGACGGGCCAGGAGCTTCATCGACCACGACGGACGGCTCCGCTGGGGGGACACCGGCGCGCTGCCCCTCGCCGGGGCGGCCGTGTCCACCGCCCGCAAGGTCACGTCCGCCGATCTGCTCGCGGCGCTGTCCCGTGTGCAACGGGCCTACGACTCCGGAGGAACCCCATGACCACCACCTCGCCGCCGCCCACCGCGCCGCTCACGGCGGGGCCGGGGCCGACCTGGCGGGGCAGCGGCCTCATGGCGCAGCTGCTGATCCTCACCGGCCGCTCGGTCAGGGCGAACTTCACACACGTCAAGGTCGTCGTCCTCAGCATGCTGCAACCGGTGTTCATGCTGCTGCTGCTCAGCCAGGTCTTCGGCGCCATCGTCGACCGCGGGCACCTGCCCGACGGCGTGGCCTACCTGGACTTCCTGCTCCCGGCCCTGCTGGTGACCACCGGAATCGGTCCCGCGGTCGCCTCCGGCATCGGCCTGGTGCGCGACATGGACAACGGGGCGGTGGCCCGGCTGCGCACCCTGCCGATCCACGCACCGCTGCTGCTGTTCGCCCGAAGCTTCGCCGATCTGCTGCGCACGACCGCCCAGTTGGTGATCCTCGTGGTGGTGGCGGTGGTGTTCCTGGACGCCGATCCGGCGGGCGGACCGTTCGGACTGCTGGCCGCGATCCTGCTGACCTGCGTCGTCGTCTGGGCGATGACCTGGATCTTCCTCGCGCTGGGGGCGTGGCTGCGCAACGCCGAGGCCATGCAGAGCGCCGGCTATCTGGTCACGTTCCCGCTGATGTTCGCCTCCAGCGCCTTCGTCCCCAAGGAGCGGCTGCCGGACTGGCTCCAGGCACTGGCGACGGTCAACCCGCTGTCGTACGCCATGGAGGCCAATCGCGCACTCGCCCTCGGCCAGCCGCTGGGCACCCAGGTGTGGTCCGCGCTGGGCGCCGGTGTCCTGGTCGCCGTCGCCGGATCGATCACCGCCGTACGGGCGTTCATGCGCCCGCCCGCCTGAACCGCATCCCCCGCGCCCGTCGACGGACGCGGCGCGCTCCCTCCGAGAGACGAAAGAGGCATCGCACCATGCCCGGAACCGGAACAGGCCCGCTCGTCCGCCTCGACGCGACCGAGGCGCCACCCGGAGCCGCCGTCGAGTGGCTCACCGCCCGCCGCCCGGAGATCAGGGAGGCGGTCGCCCGCAACGGCGCCGTCCTGGTGCGCGGGCTGCGCCTGGACAACCGGGCGACCACCGCCGCGGCCGTCGGCCAGATCATCGGCGAACCGCTGATCGAACGCGAGGGGTTCGCGCCGCGCGACACCTACGGTCAGGGCGTGTACTCCTCCTCGCACTGGCCGGCCGACCAGCCCATGTGCATGCACCACGAGCTCAGTTACGCGCCGTCGGCCCCCCGGCTGATGGCGTTCGCCTGCCTCACCCCGCCGGCCGACGGCGGCAACACCGCGATCGCCGACAGCCGGGCCGTGCTGCGCGACCTGCCGGAGGACCTCGTCGCCCGCTTCGAGCGGCACGGCTGGCGGCTCACCCGCCACTACAACCCCTTCGTCGGCATCACCTGGCAGGACGCCTTCGGCACCGACGACCCCGCGGAAGTGGACCGCTACTGCGCCGCGCACGGCATCGAGGCACGCTGGGACGCCGACGGCGCGCTGCGCACCGTACAGACCCGCCCGGCCGTCGTACGGCACCCGGAGACGGGTGAGCGGTGCTGGTTCAACCAGGTCGCGTTCCTCAACGAATGGACGATGGCCCCGGAGGTCCGCGAGTTCCTCACGGCGGAGTTCGGCCCCGAGGGCCTGCCCTTCAACACGTTCTGCGGCGACGGCACACCGCTGGACCGGGCGAGCGTCGACCTGATCAACGAGGTGTACGAGAAGCACACCGTCCGCGAGCCGTGGCGGCGCGGCGATCTCCTCGTGATCGACAACGTCCGCATGGCGCACAGCCGCGAACCCCACCGGGGGGAACGGGAGATCGTGGTCGGTCTCGGCGAACCGTTCCAGCCGTGACGGCGGAACAACGGAGGGGGCCGCACCCGGGTTCACGGGTGCGGCC
>NZ_JBFAKH010000143.1:0-10132 GCF_040655635.1 Streptomyces sp. NPDC050388 | reverse complement strand
CCTCTTCCGCGTGGTTGGCCCCGGACGCCTGCCGGTAGGCCAGGTGGCCGCCCAGCATGCCGCCGAGCCCCACCGCCGTCAGCCCCAGGACGCCGCACACCCGGCCGGCCCCCGCACGCCCCCGAGCCGGCAGCCGGCCGGGGTGGCGTAGGCGTCCTGGTCGGTGTTCGAGGTGTTCAGCTCGTACGCGAAGCCGTCCCGCATCGTCTCCGCCACCCGCTTCCGGCAGCTGTTCCATGACGTTCTCGGCACGCCGGCCGGGTACCAGGCGGAAGGCGAGGCCGGCGGAGGCGACCGCCGGGACGACGCCGCGGGCCGGATCGTCGGGGTCGCCGCCGAGGAGAGCGACGGCTTCGGCGGCGGGCCGGGCCCAGATGCGTTCCAGGACGCTGCAGCCGCTCTCGCCCTGGCTCCCCGCCCGGCCGATCCGGTGGGGCGAGTTTCAGCTGCGCTGTGTGTACGGTGCCCTCATGCCCGCTCGGGCTTTGCCGGACTCGGCTGCGCGGGTGGCTGCGCTGGCAGCCAGGGCCAGCAGAGCGGCTATCGCCCCTGTGATGACGTTGTTGATGATGGTCTTCGTGGTGCTGACGTTACCTGCCACCACCCACGGTGCGATGATCGTCCAAAGACCCAGGGCACACGCGCCCCACGCCATACCGTGGGTGCGTTCGTAGGCCCGGCCGAACCCGCCGCTCATGAGCAGCGCGTAAGCGAGGCCGACGAGAAGGTTGTTGACGGCGAGCGTCGACAGGCCGTTGAAGCCCGTGATCCACGGGGAAGCCGCCAGGTAGATACCGGTGAGGAAGGCCAGTGTCCCCACGGCCTGCCCCTGTGGCGTGCTGGTCGCACGCTCGGCCATCTCATGGCGCTCACGCATGTCGATGATGTCCGGGTGCATCTCCATGGACGGCCGGGAAGCGGAAGTGGACATGGCTCTTGCCTCCTGTTCTCTCTGCCTGCAGGTAGCGAGTTGTTTACCCCTCACCATCGGCCCACTGGACTTCACGGGCCTTGCCCGGGCCGGGTAGCTACTTATGAGGTATTTACACGCTATTTCAAGGATTTTCTGGACGAAACGGGTGAGTTTCACCTACTGCTCAGGGCCCCGCATCCCGCCGGTGCCGGACGGGCGACGCAACTGGTCAGCCAGTGCGTGAAGGCCGAAGCCCCGGGCTCAGTCCATCTGACGACTGCGCGAAAACGGGTGGAGGTCCCACCCCGATGGACATCTCTCCAGGTAAATCTGCAGGTCAGGGAAGTTTCGGCGGAACCGAAGCTCCTTCACGCGCCGCGCGCCCGGAAACCGGGCGAACAGATGACGACATCCGAGAGACCACAGGTCAGGAGCCCTTCGCGGCTGGTTCGAGGATCGCCACGCACTCCACGTGGTGCGTCATCGGAAACATGCCACCCTGGACGCAGGCGGGAAAATAGCAGGTCAGAGACGCTTTTGGGACCCGAATGAGGGCCGCCGGGCACCCGGAGCGTCAAACGAGCGTCACGGCCCTACGTCGGTTCGGCACCGGCGATCTGGCGCGTCACGACTACCTACGCAGCATCTCCCCCGGGACGGAGCCTCACGTCGGTGGAGACGCGTCGGTGCGCACGAGAGGCCCGCCGTTGAAGGGACAGTGTGATCGAAATTCACTGACGAGGCCGCTCCGGGCCTGGAAGGCTTGTCCCGCCTGTTGCCCACCGCCCGGGACGGAGCAACCTACTTTGATCATCCTGGACACGAACATGCCGCTCAGGGCCGGGCGAGCCGTGAATTGCATACCTGACCTCGACCTTCGCATGCGATGATCGGCCTATCCGACCCAGAAGGGCTGTGGCAATGTCTCGGGGAGAACGCTCGCGTTGTCACCTCCTCCACATAGCCCTGATACGTCTCCACCCGGGGCACGATGTCGAGGTCTGGCGCGCATAAGGTCGGTGTGTGCGGCAAACGGCTGGGCCTGCCATGCGTGGTTAGCACGATCCGCGCCCCTTCCGCCTGACGCCATCCGCGCCCCTTGGAAGGTGCCGGGAGGCGGCCGGCCTGGTCAGGCCGGCCGCCTCCCGTGGGGATTCAGGAGACGCGCTTCATCACGCTCCAACCGCCGGTCCCGACGAGGTACTCGGACTGGAGCGTGTTGCCGAACCATCTGGGCAAGGAGCTGAACCAGTCCGGGATCGGTGGAAGCTCTATGCGTTGACTCCAGCTGCCGGTTGAGGGCTGGTGTTGAGCGTAGTGGTTGGTCTCGTGCTCGTGGGGTGGGATGTCGCCGATCGCTGTGTGGAGGTGCTGGTTGTCGAACCGGTCGCCCCTCCCCCAGCCTTCGGCCGGGGGTGCCCCCACCGCGGTGGCGAGTTCGCCACTGCTGCGGGACCCGCCACGAGGACGGAGCCCGCAGCCGGTTGTTCGCCGGACAGAGGTCAGCCGCTGACCGTGATGTTCGAGCTTCCGCTGCTCTGGTAACCCTCGGTGGCCATGATCATGTAGTACCTGAACTGGCCCATGTTCATGCCCGCGCGCGCCCAGGCGTCGAAGTGGTTGCCGGTGGTGATGGTGCCGGAGCCGCTGGTCACCTTCGACTGCCGGACGCTCCAGTACTGGTCGAAGGTGCGGGTGCCCTCGACGGAGGGGGCGTTGTACCGCGTCGTCTTGTAGATGTCGTACGTGCCGCCGTCGCTGTAGACGGTGCCCCTGTACTCGCCGGTGGGCCGGTAGCTGCCCCAGTTGTCGACGATGTAGTACTCCACCAGCGGGTTCGACGTCCAGCCGTAGAGGCAGCCGTAGCCGTTGCCCGACGGGTTGAAGTAGCCGGTGTAGCGGACCGTCCTGCGCCCGCCGGTGTTCCAGCCCTTGCCGGCGACGAAGTTGCCGCAGTTGGTCCACCGGGTGCTGTAACCGCCGCCGCCGTTGAGCGTCATGGAGACGGAGCCGCCGCCGTCGGTCCAGAACGAGTAGTACATGCCGTCGTAGCCGGTCTGGTTGGTGGTGATGGTGGTGGCGGCGTGGGCGGTGCCGGGCAGCAGCAGTCCGGACGCGGTGGCGAGCGCGACGGTGCCGGCGCCGCCGAGGAAGCCTCGTCGGCTCAAGCCGCTGAAGGGAGCGGGGTTCTGCTGGATCTGGTCCTGCTGCATGCGTCCTCCCGATGAAGGCTGGTGGGGGGCGGGCGGCTTCTGCTGCCCGCGGCCTTGCATGGAACACGGCGGGGGTCGCCCGTCGTCGTGCCGCAACGACCGACCGCCGTCCCCGGTCACACGACGCGAGGGGAACGACGGTCTCTTGTCGTTCGGTGGCCACAGTTTTCGTAGAACGCCATGACCCTGTCAATGCTTTCGACATTCTTTCGGAAATAATTCTTTCACTAGAGTAGGTATTGGCGATTACGTCTTCGCTGGTCAAGCCGCCTCTCACGCGAACCGTTGCGAGGGATGGAATGAGATGAGGAAGGAGCATAACGCAAGCACGTGAGCAACGTTCGAAACTTTCGAACGGGCGTGGACGCGACTGCACCGGCCTCACTGGGAACGACTGCGCGCGAACGGCCTGGCCTGGGTCACTGCGTACGACGCGGTGAAATCCGCGACCGTCGCCTACGTCGAGGTGCGGTGCCGCGCGCGGACCCTCGAATCCGTCAGCCTCGCCCTGACGGACGCCTCGGCTCCCTCGACCGCGGGACGGCGATCGGGATGAGCGAGCACACCACCCGTCGCCGGCTACAGCGGATGGCCCGGGACAGTGTCATCACCTTCCGCTGCGGCCTGACCCGCCCCCTCGCGGGGCTCTCGACGCGTGTTCCACCGCACGGTGGTCCCCCGCACCCGTCTCGCGGCACGGGCAACGCGCCGGCCCGGAGGGAGGAGGTCCGCCTCGCCGTGTCCGTCAGCGACTCCGACAACCTGCTCGTGATGGTCTGGCTCCGCGGCCCGCACGCCGTCGACCCCTTCGAAGCACAGCTCGCGGCACGCTTCCCGCATCTGAAGATCAGCGACGGCACCGCTTTCCTCCACTCCCGCACACGCATGGGCCGGCTCCCCGACACCACCGGCCGCGCCACCGGATACACCCCCTTCTCCCTGCCGCAGGTTCGACCTCGTTTCACCGCGTCCGGGCGGCATCCCACCAGCCTTCGCCGCACCGCCGCCGGTCTCCGCGATGGTCACTTCTGCGGTGGCCTGGTTGATGCCGAGGATGATGTCGAGCACGTTGCGGCGCGGCAATGGCCACGGCACGGGCGACACCGACGAGGTCGTCGACATCGCCCAGTCTCTCGGCGGCACAACAGGGAGCATCGACTTCGGCGTCCACCTCGCCGCGACCCTCCCGGTCCCTGGCGGCTGCCTCGCCCCGCCCACAGCAGCCCGTACCCGCTCCCGCTCCCAACGGCCGCCAGCCCCGTCGAAGGCCCGACCAGCCGAGTACAGGGCGGACTGAATCGAGGTATCGGCGTCCGGCAGACCAGCAGTACCCATCCACCTGATGCCCGATCAGGTCGAGCGTCAAATGAGCGTCGAGGCGATGCACTCCCGTCCATGCGGAATCGGGGCCTTGCATCCGTGATCCCACACACAAGCCTGGGAAACAGCAGATCAGCAGCACTGTCCGACACCTCGACACAGTCCACGTCACACGCCCACGGAAACAGGCCGAGGCCACCGCCCGAAGCTAGCAGGAACAGAAGAAACAGCAGCTCATAGGCCCTTTTCAGCAGGCTCCAGGATCGCCACGCACTCCACATGGTGCGTCATCGGGAACAGGTCGAACACGCGCAGCATCCGCACCCGGTACCCCCCGTCCCGGAAGTACGCCAGGTCGCGGGCCAGGGCGGCCGGGTCGCAGGCGACGTAGGCGATGCGGCGGGCGCCCAGGGAGGTCAGGTGCTCCACCGTCTTGCGGCCGGCGCCCGCGCGGGGCGGGTCGAGGACGACGAGGTCGACCTCGGTGATGCCGGTGCGGGGCAGGACGGAGTCGACCTTGCCCTGCTCGATGCGGACGCGGGGGAAGTCGGCGAGGTTGTGCCGGGCGTCCTCGACCGCGCGCTTGCCGGACTCGATGCCGAGGACCGCGCCCTGCTCGCCGACCCGGTCGGCCAGGGCGCCCGCGAACAGGCCGACGCCGCAGTACAGGTCGAGGGCCGTGTCGCCCTTGCGGGGCAGCAGGCCCTGCATGACCGCGGTGACCAGGGTGTCCGCCGACTTCGGGTGGACCTGCCAGAAGCCGCCGTTCGCGACCCGGTGGGTGCGGCCGTCGGCGCGTTCGCGGACGAAGGGGCGGCCGTGGACGCGGTGGACCTGGCCGTTGCGTTCGTCGATGCGCAGGACGGAGACGGGGCGGTCCAGTTCGACCAGGGGCAGGCGCGCGCCCGGCTTCGGGGTCAGGACGACCTGGCGGTCCTGCGAGCCCGTCGCGGCGATCGCCTCGACGGAGTCCATGCCCGTCCAGTCCCGCTTCTCGATGCCCAGCTCGCTGACGCCCTCCGCGGCGATCATGCAGTGGTCGATGGGCTCGACCTCGTGCGAACGGTGCCGCCGCAGTCCCGCGCGGCCGTCGGCGGTCACCGCGTACTGCACGCGCGTGCGCCACGCCGGGACCTGGCCGGCGGGGAGTTTGTCGCCCTCGGCGGGGACCACCGTGCCGTCCCAGCCGACCTCCTCTGGCGTGAGCCCGGCGAGCCGCCGCAGCTGCTCGGCGACGACCTCGCCCTTCAGCCGCCGCTGCGCTCCCGGCTTGGCGTGCTGCCAGTCGCAGCCGCCGCAGCGGCCGGGCCCGGCGTACGGGCAGGGGGCGTCGATCCGGTCCTTGGAGGCGTCGAGCACCGTCACCGCGTCCGCGCGCAGGAAGCGGGCACCTTCCTCGCCCTCGGTCACCCGCGCGACGACCCGCTCGCCGGGCAGCGCGTGCCGGACGAACAACACCTGTCCCTCGGACGTACGGGCGATGCAGTGACCACCGTGGGCGACGGGGCCGACCTCGACCTCGTACTCCTCCCCCACCAGCGATTTCCTCGGTTCTGCCTGCATGGCGGGGTGACTCCACAACATCGGGGGCGAAGGTGCGGGCGGTGGCCCGCGACAACAGCCGTCCAGTCTACGTGTGCGGGGAGGAGTCCTTCGACCGCTCCGCCGGACCGCGCCGCACCGAACCCGGCGCCGCCCAGTCCGCCCGCTTGCGGGCGCGCCGCCTGGCCGCCTCGGAGGACTCCAACTGGTACGGCACCGAGGTCACCATCACGCCCGGCGTGAACAGCAGCCGGCCCTTGAGCCGCAGCGCGCTCTGGTTGTGCAGCAGCTGCTCGTACCAGTGGCCGACCACGTACTCGGGGATGAACACGGACACCACGTCCCGCGGCGACTCCCTGCGCAGGTTCTTGACGTACTCGATGACCGGCCGTGTGACCTCGCGGTACGGGGAGTCCAGCACCTTCAGGGGCACATCGATGCCGCGCCGCTCCCACTCCTCGTGCAGGGCCCGGGTCTCCGCCGCGTCGACGTTGACGCTGAGCGCCTCGAGGCTGTCCGAGCGCATCAGCTTGGCGTAGGCGAGGGCGCGCAGGGTGGGGCGGTGGATCCTGGAGACCAGGACAACCGAGTGGACCCGGGACGGGCGCACCATGTCGTCGCTCGGCTCCTCCGGTGCGGCGACCTCCTCGGCGACGCGGTCGTAGTGCCGGCGGATCATCGTCATCATCACGTAGAAGACGCACATGCCGAGCAGCGCGACCCAGGCGCCGTGGGTGAACTTGGAGACGAGCACGACGACCAGGACCAGGCCGGTGAAGAAGGCGCCGAAGGCGTTGATGGCCCGGGAGCGGATCATGTGGCGGCGCTTGGCCTGTTCCCTCTCGGTGGCCAGCAGGCGGTTCCAGTGCCGGACCATGCCGATCTGGCTGAGGGTGAAGGACACGAAGACACCGACGATGTAGAGCTGGATCAGGCGGGTCGTGCTGGCCCCGTACACCCACACCAGCACGCTGGCGGCGCCGGCGAGCAGCAGGATGCCGTTGGAGAAGGCGAGCCGGTCGCCGCGGGTGTGCAGCTGACGCGGGAGGTAGCGGTCCTGGGCGAGGATCGAGCCGAGCAGCGGGAAGCCGTTGTAGGCGGTGTTCGCGGCGAGGAACAGCACCAGTGCCGTGGCGGCGGCCAGCAGGAGGAACAGCAGGCTGCCCTGGCCGAACACGGCTGCGGCCACCTGCGAGATCACCGGATGCTGTACGTAGCCCGGGCCCAGCGGTACGCCGTCGTGGAAGAGGTCCGTGGCCGGGTTCTCGGCCAGGCGCACCCGGGTCGTGCCGGCCAGGACGATGATGCCGCAGAACATGGTGACGGCGAGCAGTCCCATCATCGCGAGCGTGGTCGCCGCGTTCTTGGACTTGGGCTTGCGGAAGGCCGGGACGCCGTTGGAGATCGCCTCGACGCCGGTGAGCGCGGCGCAGCCGGAGGAGAAGGCGCGCAGCAGCAGGAAGAACAGGGCGAAGCCCGCCAGGCCGGGGTGTTCGGGTTTGATCTCGAAGTCCGCCGTCGGCGCCCGCATCTCGTCGCCGAGCACCACGCCGCGGAACGCGCCCCACGCGATCATGATGAAGACGCTCGTCACGAAGACGTACGTCGGGATGGCGAAGAGCGTGCCCGACTCCCGGACGCCGCGCAGGTTCATCAGCGTCAGCAGCACGATCACGGCGATGGCGCAGGCCACCTTGTGCTCGACCATGAACGGGATCGCCGAGCCCAGGTTCTCGACGCCGGCGGAGATCGACACGGCGACGGTGAGGACGTAGTCGACCAGCAGGGCGCTCGCGACGGTCCGGCCGGCCCTGGAACCGAGGTTGGTCGTCACCACTTCGTAGGCCCCGCCCCCGCTGGGGTAGGCGTGCACGTTCTGCCGGTAGGAGGCGACCACGGTGACCATCAGGGCGATGATCGCGAGCGCGATCCAGGGACTGAAGTGGTACGCCGACAGACCGGCGACGGAGAGGACCAGCAGGACCTCGCCGGGCGCGTACGCCACGGAGGACAGCGGGTCGGAGGCGAAGACGGGGAGTGCGACGCGCTTGGGCAGAAGCGTTTCGCCCAAGCGGTCGCTGCGCAACGCGCGCCCGATGAGAATGCGTTTGGGCACGTCGGTCAGTTTGGACACAACTGAGGATCGTATGCCTTCGAACAGGGGGACACATGTCCGCCGCTCGCATCCATACGGCTTCCGTACGGGTTCCGAACGGGACCCGTGTCGCGGGGCGCGGTACGGGCGGGCGCCTCTGCCCTCCGGGTGAAAACACGGGGTGGTGGCGCTGCGGGTTCCGCAGGAGGCGACGGTTGCATGCCTATATGACTGGGCCCCGTCCGCTGCCTCTCCGTGGAGGTTCCATGCACGCGTCCGCCGAACTGATCGGTGCCGTGGCCGCGCTCCTCGGCCTCGGGGTTCTGACGCTGGCGAGCGTGCGCAGCATCACCCGCCGCTGACCGCCCCGCCGTGCCGATACGTTGGACCCGGGTGCCCGGACGCGGCACCCGCACGCTGCGGCCGGAGCCCCGGAGGGCCTCGGAAGCGCGCCACCCCGGCATGATGTTGCCCGGCGGTCCGCACTCAGGCCGCCACGGGTTGCCCGGCGAGCCGAAAGAGAGACATGAGCACGATGGTCATGAAGATCGACGGGCCTGCAGGAAGCACGGTGTGAGGCGATGCATATTGTCATCATGGGTTGCGGAAGGGTGGGTTCCGCCCTGGCCCAGACCCTGGAGGAGGAAGGGCACACGGTCGCCGTGGTCGACCGGGACCCGACCTCCTTCCGCCGTCTGGGCTCCGCGTTCAACGGCCGCCGGATCACCGGGATCGGCTTCGACCAGGACACCCTGCGCGAGGCGGGCATCGAGGAGGCCGGCGCCTTCGCCGCCGTCTCCAGCGGGGACAACTCCAACATCATCGCCGCGCGGGTGGCCCGTGAGATGTTCGGCGTCGAGAACGTCGCCGCCCGCATCTACGACCCCCGCCGCGCGGAGGTCTACCAACGCCTGGGCATCCCCACGGTCGCGACGGTCCGCTGGACCGCCGACCAGATGCTGCGCCGTCTGCTCCCCTCGGGCGCGGAGCCGCTGTGGCGCGACCCCACCGGCGGGGTCCAGCTCGCCGAGGTGCACACCTCCCCGGCCTGGGTGGGGCACAAGATCAGCAAACTGCAGGACCAGACCGGCGTCCGCGTGGCCTTCCTCACCCGGCTCGGCGAGGCGATCCTGCCCAGCTCCCAGACGGTGTTGCAGGAGGGGGACCTGGTGCACGTGATGATGCGCACCGACGAGATCGACCGGGTCGAGGCGGCGTTCGCCAAGGGCCCCGAAGAGGAGGGCGGTCACTGATGAGGGTCGCCATCGCCGGAGCCGGCGCCGTCGGCCGCTCGATCGCGGGCGAGCTGCTGGAGAACGGCCACGAGGTCCTGCTCATCGACAAGGCGCCGACCGCCATCTCGGTCGAGCGCGTTCCGCAGGCCGAGTGGCTGCTCGCCGACGCCTGCGAGATCACGTCCCTGGACGAGGCGGCGATCCAGCGCTGCAACGTCGTCATCGCCGCGACCGGCGACGACAAGGTCAACCTGGTCGTGTCCCTGCTGGCCAAGACGGAGTACGGCGTCCCGCGCGTCGTCTCCCGGGTGAACAACCCCAAGAACGAGTGGCTGTTCAACGAGTCCTGGGGCGTGGACGTCGCCGTCTCCACCCCGCGCCTGATGTCGGCCCTGGTGGAGGAGGCGGTCAGCGTCGGCGACCTGGTCCGGCTGCTGCGCTTCAGCCACGGGGACGCCAACCTGGTCGAGCTGACCCTGCCCGAGGAGTCGGCGCTGGCGGGCACCCAGGTCGGCGCCGTCCAGTGGCCCCAGGACACCTCACTGGTCACGATCATCCGTGGCACGCGCGTTCTCACGCCGACCCGGGAGGACTCCCTGGAGGCGGGCGACGAGCTGCTCTTCGTGGCCGCCCAGTCCCGCGAGGAGCAACTGGAGGACCTGCTGTCGGTACGCCGGAACGACGCGCGCTAGCCGACGGCTGTACGTGAGTGGGGGCGCCCGGTGATCACCGGGCGATGCTGACGGAGGCCGAACGCGAGTCCCTGGACCCGCACGTGGTGCTCCGCGCCGTGGACCGCCGGCACCCGGGCAGC
>NZ_JBFAKH010000142.1:0-10750 GCF_040655635.1 Streptomyces sp. NPDC050388 | reverse complement strand
GCGCGGGGGGGGGGCGCCCCCGCCGCGGGGGCGCGGGGGGGGGGTGGCTGCGCCACCCGCACAACCCCGATGCTGCGCATCGGGGTTGACGCTCCGTTCGCTGCGCTCCTGGAGCTGCGGGGACTGCGTCCCGCTCAGGCTTCCGCTGCGCTGCAGCCCGGGCCGGCGGGTTCGCTGCGCTCCCTCGCCTGACGGTCCTTCCGGCTGCGCCTCCAGGGCCGTTGGGGCCCGCTTCGCGGGCCGGGCTGGCTGCGAGAGTGGGGGTGGCTCGTTCGTGTCGGGTGCTGGTGTAGTGGGCGCATCAGGTTGATGCAGTATGTAGTGTTGGTGGAAACACGGGACACCCCTCAATCACCCGATGCGGGTCCAGGTGCCCGCGCCTTTCGGGAAAGGGAAAACGCATGTGGAGTGCTCAGGACGTGGCGCGGGATCAGGTCCGGCGTCAGGCGAATGGCCTGGACGTCGCCGCCGTTGCGGAGAAGGTGGCGGAGGCCGCTGTCCGTGAGCGGGAGACCGCGGAGCAGTTGAGGGGGAACGGTTCCTTCTATGAGTTCGAGATGGACCGGGAGCGGTTGGCTGTCATCTGGCTGGTCCAGCACGCTGAGTGGCGGCGCGTCAGGGACTTGATGACTGCAGTGGGTTGGAGTGTGTACGAGCCGGAGCGGGATGCTCAGGGCTCGGTGTGGGCTCGTGAGCGTGAGGAACGGTTTGCTGGTGCTCTTGCGGCGCAGGCCGGCTTGGGGGAACGGCGGGGGGAGGACGCGGATGAGCTGCGGGTGGAGGTCCGGTTGTCCGCCGCGTCCAGTCGGCTGATCCAGACGGTGGCCGGCCGGACGGGGCTGCGCCCCTCTGAGGTCCTGGCCCAGCTCGCCGAGCGGATCGTCGTGGGCGAGGACGGCACGGTGTCCGTCCCGCCCTTCACACCGTCCTGGTGACTTCCGAAGCGAATAGAAAAGAAGACAGAGGAGGAGCGTGGGAATGCTGGGTATTCGGCTTCGGGAACACCAGGTCGATCAAAAGTCGGCCTTCCGTAAGTGGGTGGGATTCCCTGCAAGATCATCTGTACCGTCGGAGGGGGCGCGGGGGACGATCGTGTCCGCGACCGGGTCGGGGAAGACGATCACCGCCGCCGCGTGCGCGCTGGAGTGCTTCCCGGGCGGGCGGATCCTGGTGACCGTGCCGACCCTGGACCTGCTCGCACAGACCGCTCAGGCGTGGCGGCTGGTGGGCCACCGCTCCCCGATGGTCGCGGTGTGCTCCCTGGAGAAGGACGAGGTCCTGGAGCGGCTCGGGGTGCGCACCACCACCAACCCGATCCAGCTCGCCCTGTGGGCCGGGAGCGGGCCCGTCGTCGTGTTCGCCACGTACGCCTCCCTGGTGGATCGCGAGGACCCAGAGGACCCCTTGGGCCAGGGGAAAGTTCGCGGGCCGCTGGAGGCCGCCCTGGCGGGCGGGGAGCGGCTCTACGGGCAGCAGATGAGCGGCTTCGACCTCGCCATCGTGGACGAGGCCCACTCAACCGCAGGTGATCTTGGCAGGCCGTGGGCCGCGATCCACGACAACGCCCGCATCCCGGCGGACTACCGGCTCTACCTGACCGCCACGCCGCGCATCCTGGCCACGCCCCGGCCGCAGCAGGGCACGGACGGGCGCGAGCTGGAGATCGCGAGCATGGCCGACGACCCGGACGGGACCTACGGTTCGTGGCTGGCCGAACTCGGGCTGAGCGAGGCCATCGAGCGGGGCATCCTCGCCGGATTCGAAATCGACGTCCTGGAGATCCGCGACCCCTCACCCGCCCTCGGGGAGTCCGAGGAGGCGCAGCGGGGCCGACGCCTCGCCTTGCTGCAGACCGCACTGTTGGAGCACGCGGCGGCGTACAACCTGCGTACGGTCATGACCTTCCACCAGAAGGTGGAGGAGGCCGCCGCGTTCGCGGAGAAGATGCCCCAGACGGCTGCGGAGCTGTACGGCAACGACGCCTCCGATGACGACCTGGCGGCTGCGGACGAGCTGCCGAAGTCGTCGATCGACGCACGGTTCTACGAGCTGGAGGCCGGCCGCCACGTACCCCCGGACCGCGTCTGGTCGGCGTGGCTGTGCGGCGACCACCTCGTCGCCGAGCGGCGCGAGGTGATCCGCCAGTTCGCAAACGGGATCGACGCGGCCGGTCGGCGGGTGCACCGGGCGTTCCTGGCGAGCTGTCGTGTGCTTGGGGAGGGCGTGGACATCACCGGCGAACGGGGCGTGGAAGCTGTGTGCTTCGCCGACACCCGCACCTCGCAGGTGGAGATCGTGCAGAACATCGGCCGGGCCCTGCGCCTCAACCGCGACGGCAGCACCAAGGTGGCCAGGATCATCGTGCCGGTGTTCCTGGAGCCCGGCGAGGACCCGACCGACATGGTCGCCTCCGCCAGCTTCCGCCCTCTTGTCGCCGTTTTGCAGGGCCTGCGCTCCCACGATGAACGACTCGTGGAGCAGCTTGCCTCCCGCGCCCTCACCAGCGGACAGCGCACCGTGCACGTGAGGCGCGATGAGGACGGGCGGATCATCGGGGCCGGCGGCGAGGGTGACGGCGAGGACCAGGAGCAGGGCGACACACAGGCCGCCGCCGGGTCGGCGCTGCTGCACTTCTCCACGCCCCGGGACGCCGCCACCATCGCCGCGTTCCTGCGCACGCGGGTCTACCGGCCGGAGTCCCTGGTCTGGCTCGAGGGCTACCAGGCCCTCATCCGCTGGCGGACCGAGAACAAGATCACCGGCCTGCACGCCGTGCCCTATGACGTCGAGACCGAGGTCGGCGCGACCAAGGCGTTTCCACTTGGGCGGTGGGTGCACCAGCAGAGGAAGGCGCTGCGGGCCGGTGAGCTGGAGGGGCGCCGCAAGGAGCTGCTCGACTTGCCGGAGGCCGGGATGGTGTGGGAGCCCGGTGAGGAGGCGTGGGAGGCCAAGCTCGCCGCGTTGCGGTCGTACCGGCGGGCCACCGGGCACCTTGCTCCGCGTCAGGACGCGGTGTGGGGTGAGGGCGAGGCGATGGTGCCCATCGGGCAGCATCTGGCCAACCTCCGCCGCAAGGACGGCCTCGGCAAGGACGCGGAGCGCGCGGCGGAGCGCGCGCAGCAGCTGACCGCGATCGACCCGGACTGGAACTGCCCCTGGCCGCTCGACTGGCAACGCCACCACCGCGTCCTCGCCGACCTCGCCGCCGACGAACCCCACGGCCGCCTGCCCGACATCCAGCCCGGCGTCCTCTTCGACGGCGACGACATCGGCAAGTGGCTGCAGCGGCAGAAACAGCCGGACACCTGGAAGCAGCTGTCGGCCGAGCAGCAGGGGCGACTGACAATGCTGGGCATCAGGCCCGCCCCGGCGCCGTCCGCGGCCCCGGCAGCCGGGCGTGCGGCCAAAGGGCCGGGCAAGGCGCAGCAGGCGTTCCAACGCGGACTGGCGGCCCTCGCACAATGGGTCGAGCGGGAAGGCGCCCACCGGCCTGTACCGCGCGGCCACGCTGAGAAGATTGCGGTCGACGGCGACGCAGAACCGGTAACGGTCCGGCTCGGGGTATGGATCTCCAACACCCGCGCGAGGCGCGACAAACTCAGCGCGGAACAGCAGGCCGCACTGCAGGAGCTGGGCGTCAACTGGGCATGACATTTCCGCACAAAAGACTCATCTTCGCGTGCCGTTTTCGCCTGGGCCGCTTGTGACCTGCCTTGCCTGGCGCTCGGGCCGCTTCGTACAGGGCGAGGGAGCGGCGGCTGGTTGAGGGAGGCCTTCCTTCATTCCCGAGGGGGAAGGACCTTCTGTTTCCCATCTCGTGCCGGGTTGTACGGGCAGACTGGCCGAGTTTCCGGTTCGGGGATGCTCCGGCGTGCTGCCAGGGCGGTCGCCTGGCCATGGCCGGCCTGTGAGCTCTTCCTCGCCGAGTTGCTGATGGCCGAGTGCGACGACCGGGCCCGCCGCCGCTCGGAACGGCGGTTCAAGGCAGCCGGCTTCGCACGCGAGAAGATGCTTATTGATCAGAAACTCATGGGGTTCTCGTCCAGGATGTAGCGGACGGTGGGGCCGCCGAAGTAGCCGCGGACGATGTGCGGCTGACGTTGCCGTCTGCGGAAGAACCGGCGGGTCTCGGCGGCGAGTTCGGTCTGGTTCCGGGCCCGGTGCTGCCGGGGCAGGCTGTGCTTGAGGTCGGCGTTGACCAGCTCGTCGGGGTTCAGCTCGGGCGAGTACGGCGGCAGGAAGTGCAGCTCGACGTCGTCGGGATGGGCGGCGAGCCAGGCGCGGACCTTCCGCGAGCGGTGGGCGGAATGCCCGTCGACCACGAGATGGACCTTGCGGTCGAAGTGGCCGGCGAGCCGGTCCAGGAAGCGGCACATCACCTCGGCGGTGAAGCTCTCGGTGAAGACCATGAAGTGCATCCGGGCCTTGGTGCTGATCGCCGACATCGCGTTCACCGAGAACCGGTTCCCGCTCCGCCGCACCACGGGGGTCCTGCCCTTCTCGCCCCAGGTACGACCGGTGACCTGGTCGGAGCGGATGCCGACCTGGTCGGCGAAGAGGATCTCGCCGCCGTCCTTCTTGGCCTTCGCACGGATCGCCGGCCAGGTCTCCTGGTGCCAGCGCCGGACAGCCTCGGGGTCCTGTTCCACCGCTCTCTTGTCCGGGCGCTGAAAGGACAGCCCCCATCGCTTCAGGTACTTGCCCACCCCGGGCTCGGTCAGCCGCACCCGGTACAGCTTCGCGATCAGCTCGCCCACCAACCGCCGCGTCCACAGCTGCCCGCTCAGGCCCACGTCGCGGGGCCGGTGCTCGAGGACCGCCTGACGTATTGCGGCCTGCTCCGCCTCACCGAGCAGCTGGTGCACACCGACCGGCTTGCCCCGGGGCCGCATGACCAGTGCCTCCCGGCCGCCGGCCTGCCACTTCGTCCACCACGTGTCGACCGCCTTCAGCGACACCCCGAACACCGCCGCCACGTCCTCACGGGCCCGCCCCGCCACCAATGCAGCCACCGCCCGCAGCCGCAGGGCCTCCTGTGCCGACGGCGACAGATGCCGCGCGTCCCCCACCAGATCGCTCACGCCCCACCCATGACCCAGAACCCAAACCGTTTCGGATCAATATGTCCCTGCAGTGACTGAAAGGTTACATAACAAACTGAGGCTGGGTGATTACTCAGCGAATCTTTCTGATAAAAAGGATCATCCAGTGACTCAACTCAGCGGGTTACTGGCGAGTCGTGCTGCAGCCGAGTTTCCCCTCGAATTCTCCACAGGAACTCCATGACCGAAACCTCCCCCCTCTCGCTCTTTGACCTCGTGCGTCGCGGCTACGACCGCAATCAAGTCGACAGCCGGGTCAACGAGCTTGTCGGTGACCGCAACAAGGCCCTCTCTCGCATAACCGCACTGGAACAACGCATCCAGGAGCTGCTGGCAGAGACAGAGGCCCCCCAAGCGCAGGACAGCGACGCTGAACCCTCGTATGCGCTCCTAGGTCCCCGCATCGAAGAGATCCTTCGTCTCGCTGAGGAAGAAGCCGAGGAGCTGGGCTGCGCGGCCCGCGAGGCCGCCGATCACGAGTATGCGGAGGCCGGGGCAGCGGCCGACCGTCTGCGGGCAGACGCCGACACGTTCGCGGCCGACCTCAAAGCCGAAAACGACCGACAGTCCATGCAAATGGTCGAGAACGCCCAGGCGCGGGCCGCCGAACTGCGCACTGAGGCAAACAAACACGCGGCCGCCGTCCGGGAGGAAGCAGACGCTTTCTTCGAAGACACCCGCACCCGCGCCGCCCAGGCCGCAGCGGATTTCGAAGCAGGTCTTGCCAAGCGACGCGACCAAGCCGAACGCGACCTGGCCTCACGTCGGGCGAAAGTCGAAGCACGACTCGCGGAAATCGAGCACCGCGCCGAACAAATGCGCCTGGAAGCCGAGAAGCTACGGAGGGACGCCGAACGCCGCGCCAGCGAGACCAAGCAAACAGCGCAACACCAGGCCGACGACATCCTCACCGAGGCGAACAACAAGGCCGACCGAATGCGCAGCGAATTGGAACGAGAACTCGCTGCTTTGACCATCCGCCGCGAGAGCATCAGCGCACAACTGACCAATATCCGCGCCATGCTCGCCACCCTTACAGGCAGCACAGCAACTTCAGCCCTTGCGTTCGATGACGAAACAACATCCACTGCACCTTGACTCCGTATCGAGGCACGAGGATTCGCCGGAGCCGAAGGAGTTCACTCAGCCGACTCGCTTTGTCACACCGGTGATCTACTCCCAGGTAGTGAAGGACGATCATTCCGGCTCGGAGGTGGAACTGCGGCGAGCGGTGTTCCATGAGCGCGGTACGTACAGGATGCTCGGGCGGATCTCGGGGTGCCGACGTAGCCGCAGCCGTGCAGGCAGGACACCCGCTTCCACGGCTGAGCGTGGGGCGCGGATAGTCGCCGCCTGCACTCCGGGAGAGGTACGCGGGCGGCACCAAGACAGGGGCGGGCCCGTTCATCCCCCGTGGCGGGCCCGCCCCCCTGTTCACCTCGCGGCGTTTCGAGCGGAGTTCACGTGCAGCGTTATTTATGTCCTGCCTATGGCTCGTCCGACGGTGGCGTTCACCCCCGCGTGAGCGGCCGGCAACGCCTTGGCCATCCCCTCCCCCACTCAGCGAAAGACCCCCACGTCGTGACTGTCTCCTTACCTGAGGTCCAGCCGGCCGGCCGGCACGCGGCCGTCCCCACGGGCAGCCTGTTCCGGCGGGTCTACGCACCGCGCGCCTGCGATGCCCTCGCCTACTCCATGGCGACCTATGCCATGCCGCTCGCCGTGCTGGCCACCACCGGCTCCGCCTCCCTGACCGGCCTGGCCTTCGCACTGGAGTGGATACCCCGGGTGGCCGTGTTCGGCTTCGCCGGCACTCTGGTGGACCGCAGCGGCGCGGCGATCGTGTGCTTCCTCGCCTCGCTGGCCCGCGCCCTGCTGGTCGCCGGCGGTGGTGTCGCGCTCGTCCTGCTGCCGCCGGGTACGGGCGAGACCGTCACCGTCATGGCACTGGCGGCGGTGACCGGGGCGCTGACACAGTTCAGCTTCATCGCCAACGAGGCGGTCGGCGCCACCGTCAGCCGCCGCGCCGACGGGCAGGCGCACAAGGTGCAGTCGGTGCTGATCGGCATCGACCAGACGGCCACCCTCGTCGGCCCGGCCCTGGGCGGTGTCCTGCTGCTCACCGGGCCGACCCGCATGCTGGCGTGCCTGAGCGTGCTGTCCTTCGCCTCCGCCGCACTCGCCCTGCAGACCCCGCCCACCCCCCTGCGCGCCGCCCGCCCCGGCGGACCGGCGCCGGGCGGCGGCCTGCGGGAAGGATGGCAGACCCTGCGCTCCCTGCCGTCCCTGCGCCGGCTCGTGGCCGGACTGGCCTGCTCCAACCTCATGCTCGGGCTGCTGCAGGCGGCCAGCCCCATCCTCGTGGAGGACCGCTTCGGCCACTCCGCGGCCGCCGCCGGCGCGCTCTGGTCCATCGCCGCGGCCGCCACCCTGATCGCGGTCGCCTGCTGCCGGGCCGGCCTGGACCGGCTCGGCCTGTGGAGGGTCGGCGTCATCAGCGCAACCGTCGCGGCCGCCGCCTGCCTCGCCGTGCCCCAGACCCCCTCCTACACCGGCTACGTCGCCCTCATCGCCCTGTTCATGGCCGCCGACGGAGGACTCACCGTCGTCCTGCGCACCCTCCGCTCCCAGGTCATCCCACCCGCCGCCTTCGGCACCACCCTCTCCCTGACCATCCTGCTCCTGCTGCTGCCCTTCCCCCTCGCGGGCCTCCTGCTCGCCCTCACCCCGCCGCCCTACCTGAACGGCCTCATCGGGGCCTGCGCCGTGCTGCAGGCGCTCACCCTGCTCGTCACCTTCCTCCGCCTGCGCAACGACCCCGCCCTCCGAGCCTGAGCTTCCCCCGCTGTGCGAGAGGTGCTGACTAGCTGGTCAGGGCGGGTTTGCGGGGTTTCAGGTTCGCTCGTTCGGCCGTTGCCTGGTCGGCGTAGTGCTTCGCCCACGTGCTCGGCGGGGGCGCCCGGTAAGGCGCTCTCCAGGGCGCCCTGCAAGGTGTTTCTCAGGGCGCCTCACCGATCCGGTCCTGACAAGAAAACCCGCACGTCACAGGCTTGGTCAAGGGGTGCCGGGCGCGCCGACTACTCCCCTGGGACACCCCTTTACGGGGCTTCTGCGGGCAGTACCGGCCCGGTTTTGCCGGGTCCCGGCGCCCTGCTCCGGGCATCGCCGCCGCCCAGACCGCCGCCGGGTGCTCGCCGAAGTTCACCGCCTCGCACGCGCGACACGCGCGCATCCTGGGCCGGGCCGGAGCAGCCGACCGAGCGGTGAAGAAGTTCCGGCGGCGGGGAGAATCGGGCGATGACCGACCGCCGCCGCCCGCTGGGCACCGGACCCACCCACGCCGACGTGTCCCGCATGCGGGACACCGGCCCGCCCGCGCCGCGCGCCCAGCTCGCCGCCGAACGCCTCCCCGCCGCCCCGGCCGCCACCGAACCAAAACCGCGTCCGGACGCCGGACGCCGCCCCCTGGACGCCGGCCCCACGGCGCCAACACTGGTAAACGCCGACACGCGTCAGCTCGGGTGCTGCATGTGCCACCGGTGGCGTCCGGCTACGGCGGCGAAGCTGGTTGACCACCTCGCCTGTTCGGGGAAATCGCGTGTACGCGGCTCCCTTCCCCGCCGGCCGCGCCGAGGCCCGCGAGGCTGGACGTCGACCACAACATGTGACTGAGCGCTCCAGTTGGCCCCTGAGCACTTGAGTCGGCCCGGCCGCCCCCTGATGCTTTGGGCGATCAGCTGCCGGCCGGGCGCGGCGAACGCGTCAGGGAGCGGGACTGTCGTCTTCGGCCGGCTCGTCCTGGGCCGTCAGGCCGGCCACCCACAACGGCATCAGCCAGTGCACTGCAAGGACTGCGACGAGTACCGCCGCCGCAGGCGCCGTGGGGAGACTGCCGTCGGCCGCACCCGCGGTCGACAGGCCGGCGGCGATTGCGGTGGCACCAAGGAGTACGGTCATCGCCCGGTGGGCGCGGGCCTGCACCCGGGCGCGTTCGGCGGACTGGCGTTCGTCCAGCGCTCGCTCGCGCAGTTCCAGCAGGCCACGGGTGGCCGCGTTGATCACCCCGGTCGCGACCATCCACGGCAGCAACAGCACCACCACCACGACGAATGCCCAGATCGGTTCCCCCTCCGCGAAAAAGAAGTAGGTCAGGAGCCCGCCGATGGCCGCGGTCAGCACCAGATGTGCGGCGACGACCAGGCGCCGGCGGGCGGCCGTGGCGTACAGCGGTCGGCTGCGGCGGTCGTTCATGAGCCGCAGCATGCCGCGGTCGTAGCGCGTCAGCGGCGTGGTCGTCATGGCGTCTTCCTTCCGTAGATCTCATCCGTGAGCGGCCGGAACGGCTCGAGGGAGAACAGCGCCTCCACCGGCAGCTCGAAGAACTTCGCGATCCTCAGTGCCAGGTCGAGGCTCGGGTTGTACTGCCCCCGCTCGATGTAGCCGATGGTCTGGTAGTGCGCTCCCACCGCCTCGGCCAGGCGCTGCCGCGACACCTTCCGCTCGGCGCGCACCATCGCCAGTCTGTTGTGCACCTGCTCGCTCATGTATAAGAACTACTACATTGTCAGTGAGGACTGCAACACCGGGCAGCACTTCTGTGGACCCGGGGGGTATCGCTGTGGCAGCTCTCACGCTCGGCCGGGCCAACCCAAGTGCTCAGGGGCCAACTGCAGCGCTCGATCACACCCCGGCCGGTGCGAAAGTTCGCGCCCGCCTGGTTACAGCTCGAACTGCAGGTGCTCGACGTCCGTGAACTGCACCTCCAGGCCGGTCGCGCGGCGGCCGCCGTCGCGGAAGTACACCTCCCCCAGGCCCTCGGCGGCGATGCCGCGCAGCTGCCGCTCACCGGCGCCGGCGTCCTGGGCATCGAAGAGGCCGGCCGCGTACTGCGGGGGCGGGGCGAGGGTGAGGTGGCGGAGGCGGGCGTCGTCGGTGGTGCCGGGGGGCGGCGGTGAAGCCGAAGCGGGCGCGGGTGGCCTGTGTTCACACGGGCGGTCAAGGGGTCGGGGCCTGGGAAAGCGGCGGTGGTCAAGGGGTGATCGCCTGGGAAAGCGAGGTGTCGGTGAGCAACCTGGCCCAGGCGGCGCTGGTGGCGGTCAGGAAGACCGGCACGGCATCCGCCGGGTCTTGACGGTAGCGCGGCAGGGGCTGGAGCGTCTTCGGCCGCCGACGGGTGGCGGCTTCTTCGGCCGGCGCCCGTCGGCGGCCGGGCAGGGGCGGCCCTGGGCAGCTTCGGTGACGCGGCGACAGCGGCCGGCAGCCGGCAGGGCGCTCTGCCAGGCGCTTCACAGGACGCTCTGCAAGGCGCCTGGCAAGGCGTTCTCCAGGGCGCCCCACAAGGTGTTCTGCAGGGCGCCTCACCGATCCGGCCCTGACGGGCAAACCCGCACGTCACAGGCTTGGTCAAGGGGGGCCGGGCACGCCGACTGCTTCCCTGGCAGACCCCGCCGCGGTGGCTTGCCCTGCAAGTTGCCCTACAACTTGCCCGCCAGCTTGCTCTACAACTTGCCTCTCAACTTGCCCTACAACGTGCCTCAGCCGACCGGGCCGAACCGGTAGTTGTCAAGTCAAATGAGACGTTTACTTCGCTATGAGATTTGTGATTCGGTTTGCGCTCGTTTGATGGGGTCGTTGATCCAGACCTGGCC
>NZ_JBFAKH010000141.1:0-11056 GCF_040655635.1 Streptomyces sp. NPDC050388 | reverse complement strand
GCCACCAGGTCTTCCTCACCGACACGCCCGTCGCCGGCGGCGGCTCGATCCAGTACCTGGAGGTCCGCCACCGCGCTCACGCCCGGGTCGAGGACTACATCCGCTGCGGCAAGACCACAGGCTTCGGCCGCTTCCCCTCCCGCCACTTCGCCATCAACCAGGTCTGGCTGGAGCTTTCCCTGGCCGCGATCGACCTGCTGGCCTGGGTACGAACCCTGCTGCTGGACGGCGAGTTGGCCACCGCCGAGCCCAAGAAGCTCCGCTACCGCCTCCTCCACACTGCCGCCCGGATCACGCGCGGAGCCCGCCGCCTACGCCTGCGGATCGCAGCCACCTGGCCCTGGCGCCACGAACTGACCACGGCGTTCAGCCGCCTGGTGGCACTACCCCGACCGGCCACCTGACAGACAAAGCAGCCCCTGACCACCCACGACCCGAGGACCCAAGGAGCAACCGGCCATCGCGCCGGGCCCTCGGCACGCCCAACGCCCGACGGCAGCCCCGCGACCTCCGACACGAAGACCACCTCGGATCAGCCGACGTGAACCGAAACACGGAGGCTAGCCGACGGCTGCGCCGACCCGAACTGCCACACCCAGCACTGACGGGCAACTCGTGTCAGGGGGACTGGGCCTGTTTTCGGCAACGAGAACGGGAGCCGAGGGCCGAGACATCGGAACGAAACCGGCCTAAAGATCGGTCGAAGTTCCCGCAGGCCTGCTGTGCCGCAGAGGCTTCCCTCCCCACAGATCGTCGCGAAAGGCATTACGTACAGCCAATTCAGCGTCCTCGAATTGTTCGAGCAATCTATCCATCGCGGCATCACGTGAGGGCAGGTAAAGCTGTCGGCGGTCGGTGACCCGCGAGTGCAGAGCATAGGCGCAGTTCACCAGGCCGATCATGGCGTCCATTACCGGATCTGCGGCGATGCGCATACTGAGCGTTGCTGCGACGTTGGCGAGATCCGCGTATTGAGCGCGCACCTCGTTCGCGAGATCCGCAGTGAGCTGCGATGTCTTCGCAGCATGGCCTACGGAAGCGCGGAAGCGAAACATGGCCCGGACGAAGTTGGCGTAGTCCTCGCTGCGAAGTTGCCAGTCGGCTTGTTTTCGTTGGGCTTCTGCGGTCTTCGCTGTCTGCCGAAGCGCTGCCCAACCGGCTATGCACCCGACTACGAGCGCAGAGAGCGCGCCAACCGCTGCGGCGTACAGCGCTGCCTGTGTCTCCGTCACGGTCCTGATGGTGGCAGGGGGGGAGCACGGCGGTACAGCCGCACGACGACGCAGGCGCCGATCTGACCTGTGGGCACTGGTGCCCACAGGAACCGACGTACTGAGCCGAGTAGGCAGAGCCCGTCACGTCATGGAAGACACGGCGGGTTCGGCGGCAGCTATTTCTACGATCGGGCTGTCGGCCGTCGCGGCGGGGGCACCGCACCCAGCAGTTCCCACAAGGGGCGTGAGCCGGCCGCCCACTGCGCCAGGACGTGGCGGTCGACGAGATGGAGGCGCTGCTGTCGGGCGAAGGCGCGGCCGGGCTGGGTGATGCGGCCGTTGGTGACCAGGACGACGACGTCTGCTTGGTGGACGGGGCGGCCCGTGCCGTTGAGGACCTGCAGCGCGGGCGTGCCCACGGCCGCGCCCCGGTTGCCGGCTCTGCGGTGCTTGCACTGGATGACCCAGCGCCGGCCGTAGGGATCGGTGGCCTTGACGTCGGCGCCGAGGTCGCCCCGGCCGCCGACCTGGACGGCGTTTGCGCATCCGTCGCGGTGCATCAGGTCCCGGATCGCGTGCTCGAACTGGTGGTGGGTGAGCGCGTCCAGCTGCGCCAGCCCGTAGCGCAGGGCACGCGCCCGGGCCTGCTGCCACTGCGCGCGCCGGGTACGGTGCTGCCACCAGCCCAGACCGCCCAGCAGCAGGACCAGGGCAGCGGCCAGCAGGACCCACCAGTGGGCGATCAGCCAGTTGACCACCATGATCATGAGGCTGATGGCCGCCACCGCGGCGACCCCCACGACCAGCAACTGCATGTCGTCCCGCTGCTGGCGGCGGCCGCGACGGGGGCGTCGGGCCGGGCTGCGGCGCGGGGGCGGGCGCCGGCTCATCGCCCACCGTCCAGGGTGGAGAAGTCGATCGGGTAGGAGACCGCCGGTGCGGGCGGTGCCGGTTTCTTCTTGGGGGTGGCGAGCTTGATGGGGTAGGCCACCGTGGGCCACGGCACACTCATGCGCGGCGTGGCCCGGCCGGGATTCTGGTCGAAGCGGATCGGATAGGTCACCGCCGGCCCCTCTGTCGGCTTCGTCCGCGGACCGGTGGTGCCATCCGCTCCCCCGTTGCTGTTGCCGAGGCCTACGACGGCCACGGCGGCCAGCGCGAGAACGGTGAGCTCCCGCCGGGCGCCCGGCGCCCATCGGAAGTGTCCGCGTACCGGTGTCCCATTGGAACGCACGTACGGCCGCACGAACGGCATCTGGTCCTCCCCCGAGTCATCCCGTCCAGGTGAGGACCATGCTCGGGGCGACCACTGACAAACGATCTTGTGAGAAGCGGTGCCGGGCGGCGCAGGGTGCCTGTTCAGGCCACCAGCTCTGCAGACCGCACACCGGTTACTGTCCGGCTTCGCTCGAACGGTAGTTCCGCGCTCGCTCAGGTCTGTCTGCGGCCGCAGCCAGTGGCGACCGGCCACGCCCACAGGCTGGGCCAGTCCGCAAGAGCTGGAAGGCTCGTTCCCCTACCTCCGAGACGAGATGTCGGGCCTGCCCATGTCGGCCGGGCGCGGTTCAGCTCTTCTCGAACGGGCGTCTTAACGCTCAGCCGCCGGACCGTAAATGGACAATGAGGACGTGGCCGAACAGAGAGCACAGTGTTGCGCACACCGGCCACCACACCTCTCGTTCCGTGGCCCGGTGTTGCTCCTCTTCCGCGTCGGCGCGGGCGGTCTGGCGGCGGTAGAGGACCTCGCCGTCGGGTTGTCGAGCGCGGCGGTCAGCGTCTGTTCACCGTCGCGCCTCAGGCACCGCCACGCCGTCACGCCCTCGCCCCGCTCGCGCAGCTGCTCCCAGGTGGTGACGAGGGGCACGGCCTGGCCGTAGTCGAGGGGCGTGATCCCTCGGTGGTGGGTGTCGCCTCGACCTCCACGCGTACCCCCGCGGACGACACCGCCACGGGTGCCCGCCATCCCAGCACCTCCTCTGGCGCAGAGAACTCCAATGGCTCGGACGCCCTCCGCCTGCGCACCCGCCTTTCGCCGGGGCCGCGCTCCTCTTGACCACCGCCCGCTGAGAAGGGGCGGCAGCCGCACCAGCGATACTGGATACATGGACGCGACGACCACCGCCCCCCGCGCCGAGGTACTGCGGCACCGCTACCGCAGCCGGCTGCCCGAGCGCCTGCAGGAGCTGGCCGGCCCCGTCCAGGGCAATGTGGACCTGCCGCTGCACATCGTCTGGTCCGGGCGCACGAGCTACAGCCTGGACCGTCCGAAGTCCCGCATGACGCTCTACCGGACCGTCCTCGCCGAGGGCCTGCGCGAGGACCTGGCGGCCTTCCTGCACCACCGGCTGCTGGCCGAGCAGTGGCCCGTGCTGCGCCGCCTGGTCAGCCCCTACATCCGCGAGGTCTGGGAGGACGCCTTCCCCGAGCTGCCCCGCACCGCTCCGGCCGACACGACCGCCGCGTGAAGCTCACCCCGCTCCACGCGCGTCTCCTCGCCGACATCCTCGACCTCGGCTCCCCCTACCCTCTGGTCCTCACCGGCGGATACGCCGTGCAGGCCCACGGCCTGGTCGAACGCTTCAGCCGCGACCTCGACGTCGCCACCGAGAACCCCGCCCCGATGGACGAGATCGTCGCGGCCCTCACGGCCGGCCTCAGCGCGCGCGGCTGGCGGACCACGCACGTCCAGACCGACCCGCTCAGCGGCCGGTTCCTCGTCACCGACCCGAACACCGGCGAGGAGTGCGAGGTCGACGTCCTCAAGGAGGCGTTCTGGGCCCCGCCCGCCCAGACCCCCTACGGCCCCGTCCTCTCCCTCGACGACGTGATCGGCACCAAGGTCCGCGCCCTCGCCGACCGCGGCACCGTCCGCGACCTCATCGACGTCCAGGCCGCCTCCCGCCACCGCTCCACCGCCGACCTCGAAACCCTCGGCCGCCGCCGCGCCCACGACGAGTTCAGCCTCGAGGACCTCCGGGACCGGCTCACCGGTGCGGACTGGTACGAGGACGAGGACTACACCGCGTACGGGCTCACCTCCCGGCAGATCGAAGAGCTCAAGGCGTGGGCGCTGGAGTGGGCGGAGGACCTGGGGGCGCGAATCCACGACGAGAACGCCTGACAAGAGGCCGTACCCCCATCTCCCGTCGGCGTGCTCACGCACTGGTCGTGGTGGCGAGGGGCTCGGCCCGGACGGTCTTGCCGCCGGGCGGGCCGGGGACGGTGCCCCAGTGGTCGGCGAGAGCAGCGACGAGCGCCAGGCCGCGCCCGCCGATGGGGAGTGCATCGGGTTTGGCGTCCGCCGGAGGAAGTCGCGGGCACAGGTCCCCGCGGGCGTCGCTGACCTCGATGCGGAGACGGCCGCCGGGTCGAAGACGAGCGTCAGCCGGAAGCAGCGGCCGGGCACGCGGCCGTGGCGGACGGCGTGGGCGGCCAGCTCCGCGACGACGAGTTCGGCACGCTCCGTGAGGTCCTGCGGGGCACCCCGGGACCGCAGCTCGGTCACGGCGAGGAGCCGGGTGAGCCGGGGCCGCGTCGCGCACGGGCATGGGAGAGCGGCGGTGAGCTGTCCACCGGCAGCCGACGCGAACGACGCCGGGCCAAGGACCTGCCATCGTGGAGGCTTGTCCGCTGCGCGGACGACTTCCTCGTCATGGTCAATGGGACCAGGCAGGACACCGAGGCACTGCGCGAGGAGATCGCTGCAGCCTGTCGGAGACCGACTGCATGCGGCTGGTCGACGGCGTCCACCAGCTGCTGAAGGCCCCGATCATCCTGGTCTGGGGCCGGCTCAACACCCATGTCTCGAAGGCGATGCAGCAACTGGTGGCGATCCGCCCGTGAATGACCGCCCTTCTCCTGCCCGCGTATACGCCCGAGCTGGACTCGGTGGAGGGGGTGTGGGCACAGCGCAAGCGCAGGCTGGCCAATCTCACCGCTGGGACGGTCGACCGGCTGGAACCCTGGTCCGCAACCGGCTCAAGAGCCTGCAGTACCGGCCCGCGACACTCGACGGCTTCATGACCGAGACCAAACTCGGCCTGCCGCCCTGACCTCCAAGCGCCGAAGATGCTCCTATGCTTGTCAAGCCGCTGGAGCGAGGTCGGTTTGAGCGATTCGTTCCGCTGGTGTGGTGGTCAGTGCGCGGTAGACCTCGCGGGCGACGAACCGCTTGAGGCAGCGCATGATGTCCTTCTTGTTCAGTCCTTCCTTGGTGCGTCGTTCGACGTAGGCGCGGGTGCGTTCGTCGAAGCGCATGCGGGTGAGGACGATGGTGTGCAGGGCGTTGTTGGCGGCCCTGTCGCCGCCGCGGTTGAGGCGGTGGCGGTGGGTGCGGCCGGACGAGGCCGGGATCGGGGCGACCCCGGCCAGGTGCGCGAACGCGCCCTCGGAACGCATGCGTTCGGGGTTGTCCCCGGCTGAGGCCAGCAGTTGACCGGCGGTCTCGGGGCCGACGCCGAACAGCTCAAGCAGCGCGGGAGCGGCCTGCCTGACCAGCGGGCCGATCTCGGCGTCCAGCTCAGCGATCTCCGCGTCGAGTGTCTGGTGGCGTCGGGCGAGCCGCCGCAGCGAGGCCCTGGTCGCCGCCAGCGGGCGGGACAGATCGTCGCCGGGCCGCAGCCGGGCGAGGGTGCGTATCAACATGGCCCGGTCCAGTACAGCGACCTGCTCGCGCAGCAACGCGGGCGCCGAGACCAGTAGGGCTCGGATCTGGTTCATCGCCTGGGTGCGGGCCTTGATCGCGCTGCGGCGGGCGACCCTCAACACGCGGACCGCTTCGACGACGCCGTCCCGGCTTTTGGGGATGCCGGTGGCGCGCCCGGACAACACGGCCGTCGCGGCTGCATAGGCATCGATCGGGTCGGACTTGCCCTTCGTCCGCCGTGTCTTGCGGTCGGGGCGGTCCACGTCGACGACGGCAACGCCGGCTGCGGTCAGCACCCGGGCGAGTTCGGCTCCGTAGGCGCCGGTGCCCTCCACTCCCACCGCGACGAGCGCGCCGTGTGAGCGCATCCACTCCAGCAGATCCCGGTAGCCGCGGATGGTGGCCGGGAACTCCCGGTCGGCCAGGTGCCGACCGACTGTGTCGATCACTGCGGCATGGTGGGTGAGGCCGTGAGTGTCGACTCCGCCGGTGATCTGCGGGCCATCGTGCGTCATGCTGGTCATGTCCGTCCTTGTGGCGTGTCCGTTCCGAGGGCGGCACGCGCCGGTCGGGCGGGTGGACAAGACAGTGACGGGGCTTCTGGACCAAGCTCCTATAAGGTCACAAACGCCCGTCCGGCCACGTGCGTGGCGGCCCTGCCGATGAGCCGACAAATCTTAAACAGGACAGTCGATGACGTCAGTCAGTAAGTGAGTCAGGCTCACCAGCAGAACCACCAGTCACATTCTCACTGTCAGTAACGGAAGTACAGGGTGCGCTGCACGAGGCTCAGGGTGGGCTCGGCCCAGGCGAGGACGTCCAGGCCGGAGGTGAGGTTTCCGGGCGGCTGGTTGATCAGGCTGTCTCGGCGGATGAGGCGGGAGAAGTCGACGGTGACCGGATCCGGCCGTACGCTGCCGTCGGCATGGCGGAACTCCACGCCGGCCCGGCGCATGATGGTGATCAGTTCCTGGGCGAGGATGCCGTATCCGATGGTGGTGGGGTGGACGCCGTCGAGGGAGAACAGGCCCCCGTCGGTGCGCCGGGTTCCGTCGCTGGCCAGGAAGCGGGAGTTCGGCTCCGGCGACAGGGCCTGCAGCTGCGAGGGCAGTGGGTAGGGCTGCCACCAGGCCGGTCGGGCCAGGGGATCTTCGATGTAGCGGCGTGAGGCGAGCCGGTCGAGCAGGCCGGCGGTGTCCATGAGGTACCAGTCCCGGCCGTCCTGCCGTGCCGCGCGCACCTGGTCGGTGATGGCGTCGTTGTACAGGTCGATGGCCCGGTCGACGTCCTCGGCCTGCTGGCCGGTCAGGTGCGGGTGCAGGAGCGGATTGAAGTCGCGGTCGCTGATCCACGGCCGGGTGTAGTACGGGAAGTACCTCGATCCGGGCTCGGTCTTGCCCGCCACGCCGCGGGCAAGCGGGGCGATGGTGACATGGGGCACGGTGCACCAGATGACGTGACGGGCTTTGACCTCGCGCACCCGCTCGGCGAGTTCCTTTAGTTCTTCCCGGAAGTGCTGGGGAGTCCACACCGTGTACGGGCGCTTGCCGCGCAGGTCCTTGTATCCCTCGCCGCTCCACACCACCTTCAGTTGGGTTACCGCCTGCAGGGCGTTGTTGGCCCCGAGGAAGACGATCAGGGTCTCGATACCGTGCTCCTGGCCGTCGTCCCGCTCGTTGCCGAGCCGCTGTGCCGCGTCCAGCAGCGTCAGCCGCCCGTTGCCGTCGACGCTGTCGAAGGGCAGGACTCGCAGGGCCGCGCGGTCGCCGTGGTTCTCCACGACCTGCTGCAGCCAGTTGTCCTTGGGCGCCTGGAGGGCGTCTTGGCAGGTCTTCGCGGTCCTCTCCAGGACATCGCGCAGGTCCCAGCCGTACACCGAGAGGTTGTGGTTGATGCCGGTGGTCCGGGGGACGACAGCGCCCGGCCCGCGCTCCCAGTAGTCCTCCGCACCGTCCATGAACCGGCGGGCCTGGAACAGTGCAATGGGCATCTCCCACCAGTCGAGGTCCTGGCCGAAGCGGTCTTCCAACTCACGCAGCAGCAGTTCAATGTTGAGCGGCAGGCCCCCATACCCGGGGTAGCAGGGGTAGCGGAAGTGCCCGCCCCAGCCCAGTTCGTCGGCGATGATCGCCGGGTATGACAGGTCGGTGTTGAAGACCGCCCCGCTTTGGAAACCGTGCGTGAGCGAGTCGCCGATCGTCACCAGCCGGTGGCGGGGCGGCGGCCCCTGCCCGTCAGGTTTGACGTCGATGTCCAGGGTGGGGTCTGTTACCGGCTCCCGTGGCGGCTGCCCCCTGCCCGCCTTCACTTCCCGCGGAGTATCCGCAGCGCGTACCTCGTTGGCCATGGCGTTCCCTCTGTAGGGCACGACCACCAAAGCCCGGCTCCCCCGCTCACGGGCATCATCGGCGAGGACGCGCCGCCGTAGTCGTCGCGGCTCTTCGTTGCAAATGAAACATTCGGCCCGTGTGTCAGGTTATCCGTCGTCAGAACCAGCGGCACCTTGAGACAGACAGCCCCACTCCGAGGGTCAGGCCCGTTCGTCCGGCCTGCCGCCGGCGCTGGATGGTCCGGGTGAGCAGGGCAAGGGTCGGCACGGCAACCAGCACCTTTGAGGTACCCCCGCTGCGCGGCAGACGTTGATCAGCTGGTCAGGACAGATTGCAGGGGGGTCAGGTTCGCTCGTTCAGCCGCTGCCTGGCAGGCGTAGCACCTCTCTTCGAACTTTCAATCGAACGCAGCATGCCGTGCTGGCGGGGAGGATTTCCTTGAATGTGTCGAGTAGGGGGACGGAAGCAGTGCGCGGGCGGGGTTCCACTATCGCGTCGGCCTGTGCTGGGGTGTTTGCCGCCTATCTGCCGGTGGTCACTGTCGTGGTGAGTCTGTTGGCGAGCCAGCAGGCGTGGAGGCGGGCGACGGCGGGCGGGTGCTCGAACCACAGGTGGCACCAGCGGGCGTCCGCGCTGGGTTCGGCGAGGTAGCCGGGCACGAGAACACCTTCGACTCATTCGATCAGGGCGCGCAGTTCGTCGTCGTACAGCGGCGGGTCGAGCAGCAGGATGAACGGCGGGTACTGCCACGCGGCCTCGTCGCCGGCGGGCCCCTCGCCGGCGTCCGGCTCGGCCAAGGCCGCGCGGGCTTGCTTCCTGGCCACACGCGAAGAACCCGCGCGGCTCCCAGCACGCCCCGGCCACCGCGCCGCAGGCGGAGAACAGGTCGTAAATACATGGACAGCGCCCCGCCGCGCCCGGCAAAGTGGCCGCCCGTGACGAGCAGCGAGCTGTGGACCCGGGCGACCGCCGACCGCTACGACGCCGAGGAGAGCGAGATGTCCTCGGCCGCCGTTCTCGGACCGGCTCTCGCCTTCCTCACCGAACTCGCCGGAGACGGCCGGGCACTGGAGTTCGCCATCGGAACCGGACGAGTGGGCGTCCCGCTCCGGGAACGCGGCGTGCCCGTGGTGGGCATCGAACTGTCCGAGCACATGGCAGCGGTCCTGCGGCGCAAGATCGACGAGGACATGCTCCCGGTCGCCATCGGGGACATGGCCACGACCGTCGTCCCCGGCGAGTTCACCCTGGTCTATCTCGTCTACAACACGATCACGAACCTGCTGACCCAGGACGAGCAGGTCGAGTGCTTCCGCAACGCCGCCCGTCACCTGACGCCCGGCGGCCGATTCGTCATCGAGCTGGGCGTGCCGCCGCTGCGGTTTTTGCCGCCCGGGCAGGTCGCGGTGCCGTTCGACGTCTCCGAGCGGCATCTCGGCTTCGACACCTTCGACCTGGTCGAGCAGATTCTGGTCTCGCACCACCTCACCCGCGACGGCGAGGACGGCCGCTACCGCCGCGGCAGCTCCCGGCACCGGTACGCGTGGCCGGCGGAGCTCGACCTGATGGCACGGATCGCGGGGCTCGAGCTGGAGCGGCGCGTCGCGGACTGGGACGGGGCGCCGTTCACCCAGGACTCCGCGAAGCACATCTCCGTGTGGCGCAAGCCGGCCTGAGGCAGCCCCTGGGCCCGCCCCTCGGCCGGGCCGGGCACGATGAAAAGGTCACGGCGGTGGGAGGCACCCCGCCGTCGCAGGTGCGTCTCCACCGGGCACACCGACTGCCAGCGAGGGACGCCCGCTGCCGGGCCGGACGAGGCGTCCGAAGCGCCCAGGGTCGGTCGTCCTCGCGCTGCCCGGCCTGTCGGACATCGCGGCCGGCCCGGAGGGCCGGGAGTTCGTCTGGACGAGCGCGCCGCATCACGGGGATACCGGCCCGGCCGGCTCGCCTGCAAGATCGGGTCGGTGTTCTCCGCCCGGGGCGAGCACCACGCCGCGCGGGCGGCGCTGTGCGAGGCCCTGCCCCTCGATTCGCGCGGCACACGCGCGGGGCACGCGCGGCTCCTGTGCGCCCGGGCCGGTTCGGTGCACCGGGCGGATGGAACCGCAGGCCTGTCTGGCTCTACCGGCGGTAGAATCCTCGGCATGAGCAAGCCGACGAGCATCAAGACCAGCGAAGAGGTGCGCGACCGACTGCGCGTCCTGGCCGACGAGCGCGGCACCACCATCACGGAGCTGCTGGAGGAGCTCGCTACCCGCGAGCCCACGGCCGCCGAGCGGGAGCAGCGCGCCCTCGAGGCCGCTCGGGAGCTCGGCATCGAGTTCACCGAGCAGGTCCAGCAGGCGGGCCAGGACGCCTGGGCGAAGATCCGCGCCCATCAGGGCGACGCCGCCGCATGAAGCTGACGGCCGTCCTGGACCACACCGCGTTGACCGCCCTGTACCGGGCGGACCCGTTCTTCACCGGCCTGTACATCGAAGCCTCGCGCGGCACCGGTCGCGTCCTGGTCCCGTCGCTGTCCGTCCTCGCTGCCGAGCGTCAGGTTGCCGGCGCGGGCCAGCACGCCGCGTCGCTGCGGTTCGCGGAGAACGTCCCCTTCAGCACGGCGCACGCCGTCGATGCGATGGACTGGCCGAGTGTGGACTGGCCGGTGGCTCACGCGGCGGCGATCGCCTGGCAGGCGCTCAAGGCGGGCGAGCCACTCACGGTGTTGTCACTCGAGCCCGAGCTGTACGCGGGAACGGGCATCACCCCGCTCGATCCCACCTGATCGGGTGCTGTCACGTTGACTGACCGGGTGGGATGATCTTCGGGTTGGTCATGGTGGAGGGGGACCGTCCGTGGACAGTGCGTCGCCGTCGTACAGG
>NZ_JBFAKH010000140.1:0-11443 GCF_040655635.1 Streptomyces sp. NPDC050388 | reverse complement strand
GCGACCGCCCGCGCACGGCACGGGAGGCGCCCTGCCAGCCGGACAGCACCCGCTGCCGCTCGGCCTCCTCCAGCACCTCCACCTCGGAGACCCGGGACTTGTCGCCGCTGCCGGCCACCCACTCCAGCACCCGCACCAACCGCCGGACCAGCGATTCGGCGGTCGATCGGTCGAAGACGTCGGTGCTGTACTGGAGGGCGCCGCGCAGGCCGCCCGGGGTGCCGGTCGTACTGTGGGACTCGGCGAAGGAGAAGCCCAGGTCGAACTTGACGCGGTGGGTCTCCACCGGCTCGTGGTGGACGGTGAGGCCGGGGAGCTTGGCGATCTCGTCGAGGGCCTCGACGGGGCCGGCGTTGTTGAGGTTCAGCATGGTCTGGAAGAGGGGGTGCCGGGACAGCGAGCGCTCCGGGTTGACCGCCTCCACCAGCCGCTCGAACGGCAGGTCCTGATGGGCGTAGGCGGCGAGGTCCGCCGTCCGCACCCGCTCCAGCAGTTCCGTGAACGTGGGGTCGCCGGAGACGTCGGTGCGCAGCACCAGCGTGTTCACGAAGAAGCCGACCAGGTCGTCGAGCGCGTCGTCGGTGCGGCCGGCGATCGGCGTGCCCAGCGGGATGTCCGTGCCCGCGCCCAGCCGGGACAGCAGGGTGGCCAGGCTCGCCTGGAGCACCATGAACAGGCTGGTGCGGCTGTCACGGGCCACGCGGGTCAGACGGTCGTGCAGTTCCGGCGGGAGTTCGAAGGTGACGACATCGCCGCGGTAGGAAGCCACGGCCGGCCTCGGACGGTCGAACGGCAGGGACAGTTCCTGCGGTAGGCCCGCCAACGTCTCGCGCCAGTAAGCGAGTTGGCGGGTGGCCTCGCTGTCCGCGTCGCCCTCGGAGCCGAGGACGTCCCGCTGCCAGAGGCTGTAGTCGGCGTACTGCACCGGCAGCGGCGCCCACTCCGGGGCCGCGCCCCGCACCCGGGACGCGTAGGCCGCGGTCAGGTCACGGGCCAGCGGGGCCCGGGACCACGCGTCGGTCGCCACGTGGTGGGTGAGGAGCAACAGGACGTGCTCGTCTCCGCCGACCTCGAACAGGGTGGCGCGAAGCGGTGGTTCGGAGGCCAGGTCGAAGGGGTGGCCCGCCGCCCCGGAGAGATCGGCGGGCAGCCGGGTGGCGTCGGTACGGACGACGGCGAGGGGCGGGCGGGCCTCGTCGAGCACGACCTGGTGGGGGCCCTCGGCGTCCTCGGCGAAGACCGTACGGAGGGTTTCGTGGCGTGCGGTCAGGTCGGCGAGGGCGTTCTCCAGCGCCGTGCGGTCGAGGGTCCCGGAGAGGCGGAGGGCGACGGGGGAGTTGTAGGCCGCGCTCGGGCCCTCGAAACGGTGCAGGAACCACAGGCGGCGCTGGGCGTGGGACAGGGGGAGCCGGTCGGGGCGCGGGAGCACGGCGGTGATCGGGGTGCGGGCGGCGCCGTTGCCGGTGTCGAGGGCGCCGGAGAGGCCGGCGACGGTGGGGGTCTCGAAGAGCTGCCGGATGGCCAGCTCCGCACCCAGTGCCGTACGGATGCGGCTGACCAGTTTGGTGGCGAGCAGGGAGTGGCCGCCCAGGGCGAAGAAGTCGTCGTCGATGGTGACCGAGCCGACGCCGAGCACCTCGGCGAAGAGGGTGCAGAGAATGTCCTCGCGGGGGGAGCGCGGCGCCCGCCCGCCGCCCGCCTGCGGCCCGTAGTCGGGTGCGGGCAGGGCACGGCGGTCCAGCTTGCCGTTCGGGGTGAGCGGGAAGGCGTCCAGGGTCACGAACGCCGACGGCACCATGTAGTCGGGGAGCCGGTCGGTGGCGAGGGCACGCAGGGCGTCGGCGGTCACGGGGGCGCCCGCGGTCGCCGCGTAGGCGACGAGCCGCTTGTCGCCGGGCTGGTCCTCGCGGAGCAGGACGGCGGCCTGGGTGACGTCCTCGTGGCCGGCCAGCACGGCCTCGATCTCGCCCAGTTCGATGCGGTAGCCGCGCAGCTTGACCTGACCGTCGCCGCGGCCGACGAACTCCAGCTGGCCGTCGTGGTTCCAGCGCAGGACGTCGCCGGTACGGTACATGCGGGATCCGGGCGGGCCGTAGGGGTTGGCGACGAACCGCTCGGAGGTGAGGGCCGCGCGCCGCCAGTAGCCGCGGGCGAGACCCGTGCCCGCGATGTACGCCTCGCCGGGGACGCCGGGCGGTACGGGCCGCAGCCCACTGTCGAGGAGGTACACCTGGGTGTTCCAGAAGGGCCGGCCGACGGGGACCGGGCCGACCGGTGCGGGCGCGCCCGCGGGGATGCGGTATTGGACGCTGTTGACGGTGGCCTCGGTGGCTCCGTACACATTGAGGACGCCGGCGTCGGGGCGGCGGGCCCGCCAGCGGTCGGCGACCTCGCCGATGAGGAGTTCACCGCCCAGCATGATCAGCTCGCTGGGGGAGGCCTCGGCGGGCAGCGCCTCCAGCAGGGCGAGCACACTGGGGGTGCCCTTGAGGAAGGTGGCCTCGGGGCCTTCGGCGGCCCGCTCGTCGAGGTCGGCGACGTGCACCAGGCCGCCGGAGACGAGGGTGGTGTAGAGGGCGGTGACGGTGAGGTCGAAGGAGATCGGCGAGTGCAGTAGTGAGGTGCCGATCATCTCCGGGTAGGCGTTGCGGGCCCACTGGAGATAGGCGCCGAGCGAGCGGTGCTCGATGACGACGCCCTTGGGGCGTCCGGTGGAGCCCGAGGTGTAGATCACGTACGCGGGGTGGCCGGGCAGTATCGGCACGGCGGGCGCGGTGGCGGGCCGGGCGGCGAGATCCTCGGTGTGGGCCGGGTCGTCGAGGAGGAGACGCGGCGCGCCGGAGTCGGGGATGCCGGGGGCGAGTTCGCGGGTGGTGAGCAGCAGCGCGGGCTCGGTGTCCGCGAGCATGAACGCGATGCGGTCCGCCGGGTAGTCGGGGTCGACGGGCAGGTAGGCCGCGCCCGTCTTGAGGACGGCGAGCAGCGCGACGACCGTGTCGCAGGTCCGGGGCAGCGCGATGGCGACGAACCGCTCGGGTGCCGCGCCGTGCTCTGCCAGCAGACGGGCCAGGCGGCTGGAGCGGGCGTCGAGTTCGGCGTAGGTGAGGGTGCGGCCGGCGCCGGTGACGGCGGGGGCCTGCGGGGTGCGGTCCGCCTGGGCGCGGAACAGGTCGAGGACCGTGGCGTCCGGGACGTCGTGTGCGGTGTCGTTCCATTCCCGCAGCACGCTGTCGCGTTCCGGGTCGGTGAGCAGGTCGAGGCGTCCGACAGGCTGGTCCGGGGCGGTGACGAGGGCGCGCAGGACGCGTACGAAGCGGTCCAGGATCTGCTGGGCGGTGGCCTCGTCGACGACGTCGGGACGATGGTTGAGCCGGAACGTCATGCTGTCGCGGGCGGCCGCGATCAGCAGCATTGGGTAGTGCGTGGCCTCACGGTTCTTGCCGGGGGCCAGGCTGATGGCCGCGCCGATGCCGGTGCCGGCGGTGCCGGAGCGGTTGACGGGATAGTTCTGGAACACCATGGAGGTGTCGAAGAGTTCGCCGTGCCCCACGGTGCGCTGGATCTCCGCGAGCCCGAGGTGCTGGTGCGGGGTGAGGGCGGCCTGTTCGCGCTGGACGCGGGCGACGAGCCCGGCGAGCGGCTCGGCGGCCCGCAGCCGCACCCGGGAGGGCAGGGTGTTGATGAACAGGCCCACCATGCGTTCGACGCCGTCGATCTCCGGCGGGCGTCCGGAGACGGTGGTGCCGAACACGATGTCGTCGCGTCCCAGGTGCTTGCTGAGGGCGATCGCCCAGGCGGTCTGCACCACGGTGCTGAGGGTGAGGCCACGGCCGCGGGCCAGCTCGGTGAGCGCCGCGGTCTCGTCCCGGGGCAGTTCGGCCCGCACCTCGGCCCCGGCCACCGCGGCACGGTCGGCGCCGGGTGCCACGAGGGTGGGTTCCATGAGGTCGGCGAACGTGTCGCGCCAGGCGGTGCGGGCGGCGTCCCGGTCCTGGCCCTCCAGCCACGTGAGGTAGTCGCGGTAGGGGCGGACCCTGGGCAGGGCGCTGTCGTCGCCCGCAGCGTCGTAGAGCGCGAACAGGTCACCCATGAGGACGGGCAGGGACCAGCCGTCGAGCAGGAGGTGGTGGTTGGTCAGGACGAGGCGGTGCCGGGCGGTGCCGAGCCGCAGCAGGGTGAAACGCAGCAGCGGCGGCCGGGCCACGTCGAAGCGGGTGGCGCGTTCGGCGGCGATCAGGTCGGCGGCGATGCCGGCGCGTTCGGCCTCGGGGAGACCGCTCAGGTCCCGCTCGATCCACGGCAGCGGCACCTCCCGCATGACCAGCTGGGCCCAGTCGCCGTTCTTGCGCTGGCGGAAGGCGACCCGCAGATTGGCGTGCCGGGCCAGCAGCTTCTTGGCGGCGGCGCGCAGGGCGGCGGTGTCCAGCGCGCCGTCGATGTCGAAGGACATCTGCACGACATAGGGGTCGAGCTCGCCCTCGTCGTAGACGCTGTGGAAGAGCAGGCCCTCCTGGAGCGGGGCCAGCGGCAGGATGTCCTCGATCTTCCGCGCTGTGCGACTCACTTGCTGGCCTCTTCTTCCTTCTCGAAGTCGTGCGGTTCGTCGTCGAAGTCGTCGAACAGGTCGTCCAGTTCCTCCTCGAACGCCTCGATCTCGTCCTGGCCGATCGAGGACAGGGAGACGTCGGAGGGGGTGAGACCGCCCGCGTGTGGGTTCTCGGAGTGCGTGACCAGGGCGCGCAGGGCCTGGAACCACAGTTCGGCCAGCTCGCGCACCTCGTCCTCGTCGAGGATCCCCTCGGCCCAGGTCCAGAACGCGACCAGCTCGGAGCCCTCCGGGCCGTCCTCGGTACGGGAGTTGAGCTCCAGCGGGTGGGCGAGCGGCAGCTGCGGCGGGTCGCCGGCGACGGCGTCGACGCCGGTGAGCGGAGTCCAGTCGGCGGCCCGGTCGCCGTCGGCGGCGGTGAAACGGCCGAGGTAGTTGAACGCTACGTGGGGGGCGGCGAGGCCGTCGAAGCCGGATGCGGTGGCCGGGTTGAGGTGGCGGACCAGGCCGTAGCCGATGCCCTTGTCGGGGACGGACCGGAGCTGCTCCTTGATCCGTTTGATCGCGGAACCGGCTGCCTGGCCGCCCGCGAAGGCCCGGGCGAGGTCCACGCCGCCCGTGTCGAGCCGTACCGGGTACAGGTTGGTGAACCAGCCGACGGTGCGGGACAGGTCGGCGCCCTCCACGAGGTGCTCCTCGCGGCCGTGGCCCTCCAGGTCCAGCAGCAGGTCCGGCCCGCCGTGCCGCCAGCGCGCCCAGGCGAGGGCGAACGCGGTGAGCAGGACGTCGTTCACCTCCGCCTGGAAGGCGGCGGGAACGCGGGTCAGGACGGCTTCCGTGACGTCGGCGGGCAGGGGCATGGTCAGCCGGCCGGCCGTGGCCTGGACGTCCCGCGCCGGGTCCAGGGGCCGTCGGCCGGGCGGGGGCCCGGCGGACCGCAGGACGTCCTGCCACCAGGCCGCGTCCGCGACCCAGGCGGATTTGACGGCCTCCTCGGTGAGGCGCTGCGCCCAGCGGCGCAACGAGGTGCCCACCGGCTGCAGGGCGGGCTCCCGGCCGGCGGCGAGCGCCTCGTACGCCTCGGCGAGGTCGGGGATGAGGATGCGCCAGGAGACCCCGTCGACGACCAGGTGGTGGATGATCAGCAGCAGCATCCCGGGGGTGTCCCGGCCGCGGTCGAACCACACGGCCTGCACGACCCGTCCGTCGGCCAGGTGCAGCCGGTCACGGGCGGCCGCGCCCGCCTCCCGGACGAGGGCGTGGAGTTCGGCGCCCTCGACGCCGGAGACGTCCACCCGCCGGACCAGGCCGCCCGCGTCGACGCTTCCCGGTTCCCCGACCTCCAGCCGCCGTCCGGGGGCCGGGGTGAGGCGGGCGCGCAGCGCGTCGTGGTGGTCCAGCAGGGCCTGTACGGCGCCGGTGAGCGCGCCGGCGTCGAGGGCGGCCGGTACGCGCAGCACGGCGGACATGTTGAACGCGTCCAGGTCGTCGGTGCGGGCGAGCAGCCAGTGCTTGATCGGTGTCAGCGGCACGTCGCCGATGCCGGCGCCGGGTTCCTCCGCGACGGTGGTGCCGGTCTCGGTGACGACCTCGGCGAGTGCCGCCACGGTCCGGTGCTCGAAGATGTCGCGCACGGACAGTTCCAATCCGGCCCGGCGTGCCCGGCTGACCAGCTGGATCGACATGATGCTGTCGCCGCCGAGGTCGAAGAACCCGTCGTCGACGCCGACCTCGGCCAGGCCCAGGACGTTTGCGAACAGTCCGCACAGCACCTTCTCCCGCTCCGTGCGTGGTGTCGCGGCCACCGTGTCGGTGCCGGGGGCGGGCAGGGCCCGCCGGTCGAGCTTGCCGTTGGCGGTGAGCGGCAGTTCGTCGAGCAATACGACGAATGACGGGACCATGTAGTGCGGCAGTTGCTGCTCGAGGTGGGCGCGCAGCGTGCGGTCCAGCCCCGCGTCGTGGTCCCGGCCCTCAGGCACGACGTACGCCACGAGCCGGGTCGGGCCCGCGGTGTCCTCGCGGGTGATCACGACCGCGGTGTCGACGGCCGGGTGGTCGGCGAGCACGGCCTCGACCTCGCCGGGCTCCACGCGGAAGCCGCCGATCTTGACCTGGTGGTCGGCGCGGCCCAGGAACTCCAGCTCGCCGCAGTGGTTCCAGCGCACGATGTCGCCTGTGCGGTAGAGACGCCGACCGGGCTGCCCGAACGGTGAGGCGACGAACCGTTCCGCCGTCCGGTCTGGGCGGCCGAGGTAGCCGCGGGCCAGCTGGGCGCCGCCGATGTAGAGCTCGCCGCGCACCCCCGGCGGCACCGGCCGCAGTCCGGCGTCGAGGACGTACACCGAGGCGTTCCACAGCGGCTGGCCGATGGAGGCGGCGGTGGGCCACTCGTCGATGTCCTCGGGGAGGGTCGCGGTGGTGGCCGCATGGGTCTCGGCCGGGCCGTAGATGTTGTGGGCCATCCGCCGCCAGCTGCTTGCGCAGAACTCCCGCAGCTCGTGACTGAGCCGGAACTGCTCCCCGCCCTGGAAGAGGTCGGTGAGGGAGTCGAGCCGTTCGCCGGTGTCGGCGGCGGCCGCCAGCACGGCGTCGATCACGAGGGTCGGCGCGAACAGTTCATTGACGCTGTACCGGGCGATCCACCGGGCCAGTTCGTAGGCGTCGCGGCGGACGTGCTCCTCCGGGATCACCAGGGTCTTGCCGACGACCAGCGCCTGGAGGATCTCCTGCACCGCGAAGTCGAAGGAGACGGCGAGGAACTGCGCCGTCCGGGTGCCGACGCCGCCGCAGTACGTTCCGGTGTGCCAGGCGAGCAGGTTGACCAGCGAACTCATCGGCATCACCACACCCTTGGGGGTGCCGGTGGAGCCCGAGGTGTACACGACGTAGGCGGGGTGCCGCAGGTCCAGCGGGCGGACCCGGTCCACGTCGGTCAGGTCGGAGTCCGAGGCGGCGGCGAGTGACCGGACCGTCTCCGGGTCGTCGAGCACGACATCACGGGCGACGCCGTCGCCCAGCACCGGGCGGGTCGCCGCGTCGGTGACGACGACGCGGGGGCCGCAGTCAGCGAGGACGGCCCGCAGCCGCTGCTCGGGGGCCGAGGTGTCGAGAGTGAGGTAGGCGGCACCCGTCTTCAGGGTCGCGACCAGGGCCACCACCAGGTCGGCGGACCGGGGCAGGGCGATCACCACGACGTCCTCGGCGCCCACGCCCGAGGCGGCCAGCAGATGCGCCAGCCGGTTCGCGCGGGCGTTCAGCTCGGCGTACGAGAGGGTGACGTCCTCGCCGAGCACCGCGGTCGCCCGGGGTTCGGCGGCGACCTGCCGCTCGAAGAGCGTCGGTACCGGCTGCGGGGGCACGTCATGGGCGGTGCGGTTCCACTCCTCCACCACCCGCCACCGTTCGGCGGGCGCCATCACCTCCAGCCGGCCGATGGGCTGTGCCGGGTCGGCGACGGCACCCTCGAGCACGCGCAGCAGCCGCTCGGCGAACTCCTGCGCGGTGCCGCGGTCGAACAGGTCGGCGTTGTACTCGACGGCCGCGCCCAGCCCCTCGGGCTCGCCGTGCGGGCCGTAGCGCTCGTCGAAGAAGAACGCCAGGTCGAACTTGGCGCGTCCGGTCTCCGGCGCACGCACGTCCACGGTGAGGCCCGGCAGCTGCAGGACCTCCAGGGCCTCCTGGTTGTTGTCGAAGCCGAGCAACACCTGGAAGAGCGGGTGGCGGGCCAGCGAGCGGGCCGGGCTGAGCACCTCCACGAGCCGCTCGAACGGCACGTCCTGGTGCCCGTAGGCGCCGAGGTTGGTCCCCCGGACCCGGGCGACCAGCTCGGCGAACGTCGGATCGCCCGAGGTGTCGGTACGCAGCACCAGCGTGTTCACGAAGAACCCGACGAGGTCCTCGACGGCCGCGTCGGTACGGCCCGCTACGGGGCTGCCGATCGGGATGTCGGTGCCCGCGCCGAGCCGGGTGAGCAGGGTGGCGAGGGCGGCCTGCGTCACCATGAACAGGCTGGTGCCGGTCTCCCGGGCGAACGCGGCCAGCCGCGCGTGCAGCTCGGCGGGCACCTCGAAGGGCACCCGGCCGCCGCGGTGCGACTGCCGTGCCGGGCGGGGCCGGTCGACGGGCAGCTCCAGTTCCTCCGGAAGGTCCGCCAGCGCGGTCCTCCAGTGGGCCAGCTGCCGGGAGATCTCGCTGTCCGGGTCGTCCTCGGAACCGAGCACCTCGCGCTGCCACAGCGTGTAGTCGACGTACTGGACGGGCAGCGGCGTCCAGGAGGGGGCGGCGCCGCGGGCGCGGGCGGTGTAGGCGAAGGACAGGTCACGGGCGAGGGGCCCCATCGACCAGCCGTCACCGGCGATGTGGTGGACCACCAGGACCAGCACCCGCTCCCCGTCGTGCGCGGAGAACAGCCAGGCGCGCAGAGGGAGTTCGGCAGTGAGGTCGAAGGGGTGGGACGCCGCGGCCCGCACCCGGTCCTCCAACTCGCCGGAGGTGACGTCGACCTCGGTCAGCTCCGGCGCCGCGTGGGCGGCCGGCAGGACGATCTGCCGCGCCCCGTCGGCGTCCTCGGCGAACAGGGTCCGCAGAGACTCGTGCCGGGCGACGACATCGGTGAGCGCTTGGCGCAGCGCGGCCCGGTCGAGCGCGCCCTGCAGCCGCAGCGCCACCGGGATGTTGTACGTGGCGCTCGGCCCTTCCAGGTGGTTGAGGAACCACAGGCGCTGCTGGGCGTACGACAGCGGGACACGCGCGGGGCGCGCCACGGCCGTGACCGGCCGGCGGGCACCCGAGGCCTCGTCCAGCGCCTCGACGACGCCCGCGACCGTCGGGTTCTCGAAGAGCCGGCGGATGGACAGCTCCACGCCGAGCACCGTGCGGATCCGGCTGAGCAGTCGCACTGCGGACAGCGAGTGGCCGCCGCGATCGAAGAAGTTGTCGTCGATGCCCACCGAGGCGACGCCGAGCAGCTCGGCGAAGACGGTGCACAGGATCTGCTCCCGCGGGCTGCGCGGCCCCCGGGAACGAGCGGGCCACACATCCGCCGCCCGGGCGTCCGCACCCCCGGGCACCTCGACGAGCCGTAGCTCACCGTCGGCCGACCAGCGCGCGGACCTGCCGGTGCGGTACATCCAGCCCGCACGGCCGAACGGACACGGCAGCCACCGCTCCTGCTCCGCGGCCTCCCCGCCCGGATCGGAGCCCGTCACGTACAGCTGTCCCGCGACCCCGGGCGGTACCGGAGACAGGGCTTCGTCGAGGACGTACGCGCGAGCGCCGTCCGTCGTACCGGGCAGGGACGCACCGGCCAGGGCGGCGGCCATGGCGGGCCGGGCCGCGTCGCTCCACTCGTCCAGCACCGCCGTCCGCTCGGCCGGGCCGAGGACATCGACCGTGCCGATCGTCCGGTCGGCGCCCCGGGCCATCGCGGTCAGCAGGCGTACGAAGCGGTCGGCCACGGAGCGGGCGGTGTTCCGGTCGAACAGCTCGGCGGAGAACTCCAGGTCACCGGTGACCCCGGCGGGCCGGCCCGCGCCGTCGAAGCGTTCCGTCAACTCCCAGTTGAGGTCGAACTTGGTGTCCTCGATGGGGAGCCGCTCCAGCTCCACCGCCAGCCCCGGTAGCTGCGCCTCCTCGGCGACGGTGGCGCGCGGGTCGGTGTTGTGCAGGGTCAGACACACCTGGAAGAGGGGGTGCCGGGACAGTGAGCGCTCCGGGTTGACCGCCTCCACCAGCCGCTCGAACGGCAGGTCCTGGTGCGCGTACGCCTCCAGGCTCCGTGTCCGTACGCGCTCCACGAGCTCGGTGAACGTCGGGTCGCCCGAGGTGTCGGTACGCAGCACCAGCGTGTTGGCGAAGAATCCGACCAGCTTCTCCACCGCCGCGTCGGTACGGCCCGCGATCGGCGAACCGACGGGAATGTCGGTGCCCGCGCCCAGTCGCGTCAGCAGTGCGGCGAGACCCGCCTGGAACACCATGAACAGACTGGAACGCGTCGACCGCGCCAACTCGGTCAGGGCTTCGTGCAGTTCGGCCGGGAGCCGCAGCGACACCTGACCACCGCGCTGGGTGACCATCTCACTGCGGGGGCGGTCGTAGGGCAGCTCGAGCTGGTCGGGGAGTCCGGCCAGGGTGTCGGTCCAGTAGGCGAGTTGGCGGGAGATCTCGCTGTCGGGGTCGTCCTCGGAGCCGAGTACTTCGCGCTGCCAGAGGCTGTAGTCGGCGTACTGCACCGGCAGCGGCGCCCACTCCGGGGCCGTGCCCCGCACCCGGGCCGCGTAGGCGGCCGCCAGGTCACGGGCCAGCGGACGCATCGACCAGCCGTCGCCGGCGATGTGGTGCAGGAGCAGCAGCAGGACGTGCTCGTCGTCGCCGACCTCGAACAGCGTTGCCCGCAGGGGCGGTTCCGTGGTCAGGTCGAAGGGGTACCGCGCCGCGTCCGCCAGCCGGGCCCCGAGCCGATCCTCGTCCACGGTGAAGACGTCGAACCCCACGACCACCTCGTACGGCTCCAGGATCACCTGGGTGAAGCCGGCCTCGTCCTCGGCGAAGACGGTCCGCAGGCTCTCGTGCCGGGCCACCACGTCCGCGAGTGCCAGCCGCAGCGCCTCCCGGTCCAGCACGCCGGCCAGCCGCAACGCACCGGGCGCGTTGTAGGCGGTACTGCCGTCCTCCAGCAGACTCAGGAAGCGAAGCCGCTGCTGGGCGTAGGAGACGGGGACACGAGCGGGCCTCGGTCCGGCCGTGACACCGGGACGCTGTACGGGGGCCGGGACCGACCCCTGCTCCAGCGTGGCGGTGATGCCGGCGACGGTGGGGGTCTCGAAGAGCTGGCGGATGGGCAGCTCGACACCGACAGCGGTGCGGATGCGGCTGACCAGTTTGGTGGCCAGCAGGGAG
>NZ_JBFAKH010000139.1:0-11503 GCF_040655635.1 Streptomyces sp. NPDC050388 | reverse complement strand
GAGGAGGCGCAGGCCGCCGCCGAACAGGAGGCCGCCCGTACCAACCCTCCTGACGCGGAATAGGCGAAGAAGGCGAGCAGCCCGTCGGGTCCCGGAATTTGCCGATCATGCCGCTGTCTCCAACGCCAGGAGGATGTGCTTCGCGGCCGGGCCTCCGGCATAGCCGCCCGCCGAGCCGTCGGACCGCACCACCCGGCGCAACTCTTCCCGTTCCGTGCTCGTCAGCTCGCCCGGTGCCCCTTGCCCGCGGTCGATCGTGTCCTGCTTGACCCAGTTCCGCAGTCCCTCGGCACTGACCCCGATCTCCCCGGCGACCTCGGTGACGGTCTTGCGGGAGGACCGGACCAGCGCGACCGCGTCGCGCTTGAACTCCTCCCTATACCGCCTGCTGCGGTTGCTCTTGTTTCCCACCTGGCACTGCTTCCTCTGGGCTCTCACGTCCCAGTCTCCAGGTGTCCACGATCAAGGGGAAGCTTCAGGACACCGCCCAGCGCCCGTAACGCACGTCCGCAACAGGGGCCTGACCAGGCGTGGACGGGTCTGCGGTGACGCCGGCGCTGCCATGGTCGGGGTTGGTCGGGTGGCGGGCGTGCCGTCTGCACCGATGACGGCGTTTTGTTGAGGCCCGGGTGGTCTGTGCTGCCTCGGCCTTGGAGCGTGGTTCCAAGGCCGAGGCAACGGCATGAGCCAGACCGCCACGGAGCGTGGGCTGCGGGTCGCGGCGCTGGCGGCTGCTGGGTATGTCTCGGCGGTCGTGGCGTCAGCGCGGCTGGACTGGGTTGAGCTTCGGTTCAGCGGGTTTTTGCTGCCATGTGACCTATGCGTGGGCGGCAGTCGGCCGCCTTGGTAAGTGCGCCCGGTCACGAGCGCGGGTGAGCCCTGCGCTGCGGTTCTTCCATGGGGGTACGGATTGAGACCAACCGACTCCCCTGTGTCATTGATTTTGGCCACCGCCTTCTTGGACGGCTGCCTCTGCGGGGCCGGCTCGACGACAACGCGGGGTCAATCTCGGTTGCCGTCGGGCGGTGCCTGTCCGGCCGGTTCCTTGCGGCGCGGCGCCCCCTGGTCCAGGGCGTCGAAGAGGAGGTTGAGGCCCTCACCCATGGTGGGGTGGGTGATGACGGCGTTGCGGACCTGCTGGTAGGGCATGCGGCCGAGGATGGCCATCTGCACGGCGGCGATGACTTCCCCGGCGTTGTGTCCCAGCAGAGCGGCGCCGAGGATCTGGCCCGTCTCGGCGTCGACGACGGCCTTCCACGTCCCCACTGTGTCATTGAGGGTCTTGGCCCGTGGGATTGCGGAGACCTGGAGCCGGGCCACTTTGACGTCGTGCCCCTGGGCACGGGCCTCGGTCTCGGTGAGCCCGACGCGCGCGAGCTCGGGGGTGATGAACACGGTGTAGGGCACGAGCCGGCCGGTGGTGGCGGCGTCGCGGCCGGTGAGGTTGGCCCGCAGGATGCGGAAGTCGTTCCAGGAGGCGTGGGTGAACTGCGGGCTGCCGGCTACGTCCCCGGCGGCCCAGACGTGGTCGGCGGTGGTTCGTAGGTGGTTGTCGACGGCGACGAACCCGCGCTTGGTGAGCTCGACGCCCGCCGTGTCCAGGCCGAGGTCGGCGGTCACAGGGGTGCGCCCGGTGGCCACGAGCAGCTCTTGGGCGCGGACGCTGGAGCCGTCCGCGAGGGTGACGACCACGTCGCCGTGCCCGGGCTCGCGGCGCACGGCACTCGCACGGGCCCCGAGGTGGACGTCGACGCCCTGGTCGGTGAGGATGTCGGCCACCTGGCCGGCGACGTCCGGGTCCTCACGCGGCAGCAGCTGGTCGCGGCCCTGCAGCAGGGTCACGCGCGTGCCGAAGACGGCGAACATCGAGGCGAACTCGCACCCGACGTACCCACCCCCGATGATCAGCAGCGTCTCGGGCAGGCGCTCCAGGTGCAGGATCGTCTCGGAATTCCACACCTCCGCCTCGGTGACGCCGGGCAGAGCCGGCACGGCCGGGGTGGTCCCGGTATTGACGACGACGTCCCGGCCGCGCACCACCCGGGTGGTGCCGTCGTTGGTGCGAATCTCCACGGTGCGTTCGCCCACGAAACGGGCGGTACCCAGGATGAAGTCCATACCCGAGTCGGCGAACATCTTGGCGTGCGCGCTGACCATCCCGCCGACGACCCCTTCCACGTGCGCGCGGAGCCTGTCCAGATCGACGGCGGGCTCACCGCTGATCTCGACGCCCCTCTCGGCGGCGTTACGCGCGGTGAGGAGGGTCCGCGCCGAGCCGACGAGCGTCTTGGTGGGGATGCACGCAACGTTGATGCAGGTGCCCCCGATCTTGTCCCGCTCGACCATGACAACGCGCCAGCCGGCCTTCGCCCGGTCCATCGCCAGGGACTTCCCGGCCTTGCCGTCGCCGACCACCAGCAGGTCGACGTCCTCGATGCCCTCGTCGCTCATCTCGTCCTCCCTCAGTCGCTCCGGCCGCCAAAAACGTCGGTCGGACTGTTCGGGTCTCTCATCGCCGCTCGACGTGCTGCGCGGACCTCAAGGCCGGGCCGGCGTCGCTCCCATGGCCCTGAGCGCCTCGTCGGTCGTGATGACCGAGTTGGCGACGAAGCCGAAGTTGACGACCGCGCCGGGGTAGCCGTCGCCGAGCCGGGGATGATTCGGCGCGGCCGTGGCGTCCTTGACGACGGCGACCTCGAAGCCCTGCTCGACGAGCTCGCGCAGGTGGGACTCGACGCACAGGTCGGCCAGCATGCCGGCGAGGATGACCTTGGTCTTGCCGAGCTTGCGCAGCTGGAGGACCAGGTCGTTGGCCTGGGGTCCGAAGACCTTGTGGGGGCTGGTCACGATGGTCTTGCCGTCGTCGATGTACTGCTTGTACTGCTCGAGCCAGTCGGCACCGGACCCTTCGAAGCCCTCCATGCTCAGTGCGCTCGGGCGGGCGAACATGCCTGTCTCGTGCATCATCTGCTCGACCGGGCCGCCGAAACGCCAGCCCTGGTCGGTCGGGTAGTAGTAGTGGGGCGAGATCACCACGTCGTAGCCGTTGCGCTTGGCGCTGCTGAAGAGCTGGTCGAGGTGCTCGACCGTGCCGATCTCGAGGATCTTGTCCCCGACCGGACCCCACGCGGCGCCCTTCTCGCTGAGGACGTCGTTCTGCGGATCCGTGACGACGAAGGCGGTGTCCTGCGGGTTGATGTCCATGCCAGAACTCCGAGGGTGAAGTGATGGGCCCTAGCCCCAAGCCTGCGGCTTCTCGGTCGTCGGCTACTTACAGCGTGCTGCGAGCGGCCCCCAGCGGCATCCTGAGGCGGAGCCACCCACCCTCGCCCTTTACTGACTTCGGCGCTTGGGGGTTTCTTCGCTGACGGTCTGCCTGGTTGGCGGTGCGGGGTGGCAGCGTTACACCGGAAGGTATGAGGTACGCAGACGGTGGCGGGATGACCGCCAGGGAACGCGCGCGACGGGAGGCGCTGCGGATGCGGGCCGCTGAACTGTTCGCGGCCGGGGTCACCGCGCCGGAGGTCGCCGAGCGGCTGTGGGTGACACCGAAGTCCGCCTACCAGTGGCGGCGGGCCTGGACCGCCTGCGGCACTGCGGCGCCGGCCTCCCGGGGACCGGGCGGACAGTGCTGCAAGCTCACACCGGCGCTGTGCGAGAAGCTGGCCGCCCTGCTGGAGCAGGGCCCGGCCGCGCACGGCTGAGAGGAGGCTGACCGGGTGGGATGCTCTTCGGGTTGATCATGCTGGGAGGGGTCGTCCGTGGAGAGCACGTCACCGTCGTACAGGGGGCACCGGTACCCGGCCGAGGTGATCTCCCACTGCGTGTGGCTGTACCACCGATTCCCGCTCAGCTTCCGTGAGGTCGAGGAGCTCATGCTCCAGCGCGGCGTCATCGTCTCCTGTGAGACCATCCGCCGCTGGTGCGCCACGTTCGGGCAGGCCTACGCCAGCGGCCTGCGCCGTCGCCGGCCCCGGACCGGCGACACATGGCACCTGGACGAGGTCTTCATCAAGATCAACGGTGGGCTGAAGTACTTGTGGCGGGCCGTCGACCAGGACGGCACCGTGCTCGACATCCTCGTGCAGAGCCGACGGGACCAGGCCGCCGTCCGGCGTTTCTTCCGCCGCCTGTTGAAAAAGACGCGCGCGGTGCCGCGGTGGTCGTCACGGACAAGCTCCGCTCCTACGGCGCGGCCCACCGCGAGGTCATGCCCTCCGTCGAGCACCGTCAGTCGAATTACCTCAATAACCGGGCGGAGAACAGCCATCAGCCCACCCGGCAACGCGAACGGGCTATGAAGGGCTGCCGAAGCCGAGCAGCGAGGCCCCCGTGTTCTGCTCGCGCACCTGGGTGGTCTCGCACTGAACTCTGCAGCCCGTGGGCGCACATCCAACAGCTGCCGCAGGAGACATTGAACGGGATGACAACCCGGTCGCCGGGCTTGATGCGGGTGACCTCGGGGCCGACCTCCTGGACGATGCCCATCGGCTCGTGGCCGAGCACGTAGCCGGGATCGATGAACGCCCCCAGCGGGCTGTAGAGGTGCAGATCGGAGCCGCAGATGGCGGTCGAGGTGACCTTGATGACGGCGTCGGTCGGCTCGGTGATCTCCGGGTCCGGGACGTCCTCGACGCGGACGTCCTCCTTGCCCTGCCAGGTCAGTGCACGCACTGCGTCTTCCCTTCGTGGTGGCGCCGCCGGCAGTGCGGAGGCCCGCGGGTGCCGACGCTGTGGTTCAGGCTCCTCAGGACTGGCCCTCGCCGGGCTCCTCGTCCTCGCCCTCGGCCTGCGAGGGTTGGTGGGCGGCCTCGTGGGAGGTCATGGACCCGGGGTCGGCGTCCGGGTCATAGGGCACCTGGGGAGGTCCCAGGTTGGGTTCCCGCTCATGCCTTCACCATGTCAACGGTCCTGGGCGGCCGCATCCGGCGACCCCGGGGGGTACTCACGGCCGCGCTCACGGAGTCGGCCGAGCAACTCCACGCAGTCCGTCCCGGGGCCGCCGGGCGCCGCGGCACCGCTCTTCGCGCCCGGGGGAGGGATCCGGAACCACCGCAGGCGGCGAGGCGACGGAGGTCGTGTCGGGCGGGTACCGTGACCGTCAGTGGCGGTTCTCACCTCCGCACCGGCGACTGCCCGACCGCCTCCGCGCGGCCCTCCGTGTCCGCCGACAGTTGATTGGTCCGCTGAGATGTCCGACGATTCAACCGACGACTTCGTGCGCGTTCGGGGCGCCGGCGAGCACAACCTGCGCAACGTCGACGTCGACATTCCCCGGGACGCGATGGTCGCCTTCACCGGCGTCTCCGGTTCCGGGAAGTCCTCGCTCGCGTTCGGCACGCTCTACGCCGAGGCGCAGCGCCGGTACTTCGAGTCGGTCGCGCCCTACGCCCGCCGGCTGCTTCAACAGGTGGGCGCACCGCACGTGCGCAAGATCACCGGGCTGCCGCCGGCCGTGGCCCTCCAGCAGCGCCGCGGGGCCCCGAGCTCACGGTCGACGGTGGGTACCCTCACCACGCTGTCCAACCTCCTGCGGATGCTCTACTCGCGCGCGGGCACCTACCCCCGGGGAGCCCCGCACCTGGACGCCGAGGCGTTCTCGCCCAACACCGTGGCGGGTGCCTGCCCCCGGTGCCAGGGGTTGGGTGTGGTCCACGACGTCACCGAGGACCTGCTGGTGCCGGACCCGTCGCTGAGCATCCGCGACGGCGCGGTCGCGGCGTGGCCGGGCGCCTGGCAGGGCGCCAACCTGCGCAGCATCGTGATCGGCCTGGGCATCGACGTCGACAAGCCCTGGCGCGAGCTCAGCAAGGAGGACCGGGACTGGCTGCTCTACACCGACGAGCAGCCGTCCGTCCTGATCGCACCCGAGCCCGGCCGCATCGACCACGGCTATCACGGAAAGTTCTGGAGCGCCCGCAAGCACATCATGCACGTGCTCGCCGACTCCAAGAGCCAGCGGATGCGTGACCGGGCGATGCGGTTCATCCGAAGCGTCCCCTGCCCCGAGTGCCACGGCAGCCGCATCCGGCCGGAGGCGCTCGCGGTCACCTTCGCCGGCCGCTCGATCGCCGAGGTCAACGCCATGCCGCTCGCCGAGGTCGTGAACTTGCTGCGGCCCGTGGCGGACCTGCCCGAGGCGGCCGCCTCCACGCCCACCGCCCGGTCCGGGGAGTCGACCGAGGTCGCGGTGCGAATCTGCGCCGACCTGGTCGCGCGGATCGACGTGCTGCTCGACCTCGGCCTGGGCTACCTCAGCCTCGGACGGCGCTCGACGACCCTGTCGCCGGGCGAGGCCCAACGCCTGCGGATCGCCACCCAGCTGCGCTCGGGGCTGTTCGGCGTGGTCTATGTGCTCGACGAGCCCTCCGCGGGCCTGCACCCAGCGGACGCGGAGCCGCTGCTGGACGTGCTCGACCAGCTCAGGGCGTCGGGCAACTCGCTCTTCGTCGTCGAGCACGATCTCGATGTCGTGCGCCGGGCCGACTGGGTGGTCGACATCGGCCCCGGTGCGGGCGCAGGTGGCGGACGGGTGCTCTACAGCGGCCAGGTCGCCGGTCTCGAGGAGGTGGAGGAGTCGGCCACCAGCCGGTACCTCTTCGGGCGCGCCCAGCCCTTCGAGCACCGCACCCGGTCCCCGCAGGGCTGGCTGCGCCTGACCGGCGTCTCCCGCCACAACCTGCGCGAGGTGTCCGTCGACGTGCCGCTCCGGGTGCTGACGGCGGTGACCGGGGTCTCCGGTTCCGGCAAGTCGACCCTGGTCACGCAGGTACTCGCCGAAGTCGTGGGCCGTCATCTCGGCCAGACGCCTGAGGACCAGGACGACGCGAACCTCCAGGTCGACCTGCGCGATGCGGCCGGGCTCGAGTCCTTCGACCGTCTCGTCCTGGTCGACCAGCGGCCCATCGGCCGCACCCCCCGGTCCAACCTCGCGACGTACACCGGCATGTTCGACGCGGTGCGCAAGCTCTACGCGTCGACCGACGAGGCCCAGGTGCGCGGCTACACCGCCGGCAGGTTCTCCTTCAACGTCCCGGAGGGCCGGTGCGAGACCTGTCAGGGGGAAGGGTTCGTCGCGGTCGAGCTGCTGTTCCTTCCCGGCACCTACGCGCCCTGCCCGACCTGCCACGGCGCGCGCTACAACGCCGAGACGCTCGAGGTGACCTACCGCGGCAAGAACATCGCCGAGGTGCTGGCGATGTCGGTCGACGAGGCCGCGACGTTCCTCGCCGACGCCACGGCCGCCTCGCGCAGCCTCGAAACGCTCCGGGACGTCGGGCTGGGGTACCTGCGGCTGGGCCAGCCGGCGACCGAGCTCAGCGGTGGTGAAGCCCAGCGCATCAAGCTCGCCACCGAGCTGCAGCGAGCCCGCCGTGGCCACGCCCTCTACCTGCTCGACGAGCCCACGGAGGGGCTGCACCCCGCCGACGTCACGCTCCTGGTGCGACATCTGCACCGGCTCGTCGACACTGGCAACACCGTCGTCCTGGTCGAGCACGACCTCGGCACCATTGCCTCCGCCGACTGGGTCATCGACCTGGGCCCCGGCGGCGGTGACGCGGGCGGCCGCGTGGTCGCCACCGGCACCCCGGCCGAGGTCGCCAAGGACCCGGCCAGCGCCACCGCCCCCTACCTCGCCCGGCGGCTCGAGCGCTCCTGACAGGCCCGGGCGCGGCCCCGTCCCCGGCGGGGGTCCGCTGCACGGACTGGTGACATCTGATCTGGCTTGCCTGTGGGGCGGCCTGGAAGGATGTTGCTGTGCCTGTCCCGTATCCCCAAGAGTTCCGTGACGACGTCGTGCGCGTGGCCCGCAACCGTGAGAAGGGCGTCACCCTTGCGCAGATCGCGAAGGGCTTCGGTGTCCATGAGATGACGCTGTCGAAGTGGCTGCGCCAGGCCGCCGTGGAAGACGGTGAGGAGCCTGGTGCCACGAGGTCCGAGTCCGCGGAGAACCGCGAGCTGAAGAAGCGGATCAAGCTGCTGGAGCAGGAGAACGAGGTCCTGCGCCGGGCTGCGGCGTATCTGCCGCAGGCGAACCTGCCGGGAAAAGGCTCTACCCGCTCGTGAGAGAGCTCGCCGCCGACAAGATTCCGGTCGCGGTTGCGTGCCGGGTACCGGGGTTTGCCCGTCGGCACTACTACCGGTGGCTTCGCCGGCCGGTGACCGAGGCCGAGATCACCGAGGCCCACCGGGCGAACGCGCTGTTCGACGCCCATCGCGACGATCCCGAGTTCGGCTACCGGTTCCTCGCCTGGGAAGCCGAGACGGCTGGCGAGCGAATGAGTGAACGGACCGCGTGGCGTATCCGCCGGGACAACGCCTGGTGGTCGGCGGTCGGGAAGAAGCGGTCGAAGCACGGCAGGCGGTCCGGGCCGCCGGTGCACGGCGACCTCGTCCGGCGTGAGGTCACCGCCGGCGCGGTGAACGAACTGTGGCTGACGGACATCACCGAACACTCCACCAGTGAAGGCAAGTTGTATCTGTGCGCGGTCAAGGACGCGTTCTCCGGCCGGATCGTCGGATACAGCGTCGACAGCCGGATGCAAGCACGGCTCGCGGTGAACGCGCTGAACAACGCCGCCGCCAGGAGAGGTGACGTGTCCGGCTGCACCGTCCACTCCGATCGCAACACCTCGACTACGGAGGTGTAATGGGCAGGCCGGCGGGGTGGATGAAGGCGTTGACGGGCAGGTCTCCGATGAAGTCACCGGGGGCGCCTGCGTTGCGACGACCGGTTGAATCCGGGCAGTTCAGGTCGCGGAAGTTCATGCACGCCCTGAATCGTCACGATCTCGTCGGGTCGATGGGAGGGGTCGGCGCCTCCGACGACAACGCGGCTATGGAGTCCTTCTTCGCACTTCTGCAGAACAACGTCCTTGATCGCCGCACCTGGGCCACCCGCGAGGCCCTCCGCACCGCGATCGTGACGTGGCTCGAACGGACCTGCCACCGGCGCCGCCGACAACTACGGCTGGGCCGGTTGACCCCCATCGAGTACGAGATCACCATGAAGCCCGCCGCAGCTCTGGCGGCATGAAACCCGACTGTCACCTATCCGTGCAGCAGACCCTCCGCTACCGCCGCAGAAAGCCCGGCAGCCAGGACCCCCACAAACCCCTGAGCCCTCCATCCGGCCTGGCTTCGCGGACATGGATGACCTGCCAGGAAGCCGGTACACGTCACGCTGGTACTCAAGAACCAGCGCGGCGCCACCGTGCTCGACCGACAGAGCAGCGCCACCCCGCAACCCGGCTACCCCAACGGCCGCAACTGCGCGCCAGGCGGCCACCAGTCGCGCCTGACGGGCACGGAAGAGGGCTCGCTGATCCCACGCTGACCGTGTGCTCCACCGGGGACCTGCGGTCGTTGCGCTGACGGGGTGAACCTGATGTCGTCGATCTTGAGCGGTGGCGACCGCCGAGGGGTCGTGCACACGGGCTCCCACCTGCAGCGATGGCTTTACGAGCCCCACACCCTTCGCGGGCGGTCCCGCCGTGCCCGGGAGATGCGCGACCAGGTCGAGGTGGTGCAGCGTCCACTCCAGGACGTACGCGGAGAGGTAGTCGCCCGCGGTGAGGACCTCGTCGCGGGTGCCGACCCGGAGGCCCAGGTCGGCGAGTTCGGCTGCACGCCCGGCGGCGGAGCCGACGTGGTCGAGGTGGAACTTGAGCAGTCGCGGCTCCTCGTACGCGGCGGCCAGCCGGACGATCAGCGCGTCGAGCGGGTCGGCGGCGTTTCGGCGACGCCCCAGTAGGTCACCGCGTCGCGGGTCGGTTCCGTCTCGGCGGGCGTCACGAGAGTGATCAGGACATCCTGTGTGTCGATGATCAGGTGACACGCCAGGCCCCGCACGAGCCAGCAGGTACAGCCGGACGGCCGCGCGAAGTCCTCGTCCGCGAGCTCGGCGACCGTCGTGCGCAAGGCTGTCCACGAGGGGGGAAGCCGCCGTCCCGTTCGGCGACGGGCGTCACCACGCCGAGGGCGGTGGCTGCGCTGTCAGGGCCGGGCAGCGGAACGAGGTCCGAGAAGGACGAGACGCCCGGCACAGGTGAGAGAACCGGTAGAACGGGAACAGTTCCCGAGGTATCCGGTGGATATGCAAGGAAAGGTCGTTTGAGGTGAGCGGACCGGTCAGCATCGCCGACGTCCCTGCCGGCCGGGCCGGGACCGGCCGTCTGGAGCCGCCGTGCCCGGACCGAGGTCGCCAGGGCCGCCCGCGACACAGGCTCGAACCGGACTCTGACCGAACCGGTCGACATCCTCGCGTCACAGATCGACGGCTGTGCCTCCTGTTCGGACGTTCACGTGCGCGCCGCGGTCAAAGGCAAAGAGCCCCTTCAGCGCATCGCCGTTCTGCCCGTCTGTCGTGACACCGGCCTGTTCGCCCCGGACGAACGCGCTGCTGTGGTCCTGACCGCATCCCTCACCGCCTTCCCTGCCCCGTATCCAGGACCAGGACCACGCCGAAGCCGCCCGGCACCTGACATCCGAGCAGACTTCGGCCGTGGCCTGGGCCGTCCTCACCATCCATGCCATCAACCGCGTGCCGGTCGTCAGCCGGCATACCGTGCCGAGCCGGGCGGTCGCCGCACCGCTTGCGGTCCGCCCCAAGAGCCCGCAGGAGGGTCCCGCATGACCACCACCGTCCGCGACAACCCCGAGCAGCGCCGCTACGAGATCCACGACGGGCAGACCCCGGCGGGTTTCTCCGCCTACAGGATCACCGGCCGGAAGAACGCCTTCCCGCACACCGAGCCCCTCCCAAAGTTCTCCGGCTGCGGCCCGGTCCGGCAACCGGTCGCCGCCGAGCCGAAGGATGCCCGCATCCGGGATCCGGCGGTTCTGCCGTTCCGTCCCTGCGTCCGCAAGACCACCGCCCAGGACCCCGAGGCGTATGGCGGACCTCGTACCCGAGGAAGAACGGCACCACTTCGGTCTCCCCGGGACGGAGACGACGTGGCCACGACACGACGCCGGAGCAACCACTCCCCCCACGGGCGCCTCTGCGGTCCGGGACCCCGCTTCGGAAGGCGGCCGGCGCTCCACCACCGGAGCGGGGGCGCCTACGGGGGCAGCGGAACGGCGCGGTGGCAACGGTGATGCGGAAGAACAGCACGCGGAAGAACAACGCCCAGGCTCCCCAGACCCCGGCCGGGAGGCGCACGCTGGTGGCTCAGCTCGCCGACCGGGTGCGCGACTTCCTGACGACCGAGACAGGCAGCGTCGGCCTGCTCCTGGCCGCTGTCGTGGTGGCCCTGGTGTGGGCGAACTCGCCCTGGTCGGACGCGTACACATCGCTGTGGGCGACCGAGGCGTCCTTCTCGCTCGGCAGTGCCACTCTGTCGATGGACCTGGGGCACTGGGTCAGCGACGGCCTGATGGCCCTGTTCTTCTTCGTCATCGGCCTCGAGGTCCGCTACGAGATCTCCGTGGGCGTGCTGACCGACCGCCGGCGTGCCGTGATCCCGGCCCTGGCCGGGATCGGCGGCATGCTCGTCCCCGC
>NZ_JBFAKH010000138.1:8975-12068 GCF_040655635.1 Streptomyces sp. NPDC050388 | reverse complement strand
GGGGGTGGTGCTGGCCATGCCGGGGTGTACTCCTGTCTCGCCCTTCCAGCCTAACCCGGCAAAGCGGGCGTCTCAGCCAAGGCTGTCAGAGAGGGAACGAGCGAAACCGCAGATCAGACCAGGTGGGCAAGGGGCAACGGACGCGCCGACTACTTCCCCACAACGCCCTCTGCGGCAGTCCGCCGCGAGGAACCGCCGGCCTTCGGCACCCGCCGCCTGGTCCCGGTCGCCGACGTCGCCCCGGACAACGCCCCTTGTACGGCGCGGTCCAGGCCGTCTCCCACGATGCCCATCGGGCTCTCCCTTCGTGATCGTCTGTGCGGGCCACTGAGCAGCGTTCCCGGCCGGGCCGGGTAGTTGCCGGCGCCGGGCGGAACGGGCCGCACAGCGGCGCCCAGGGCACACCGCGCAGCAGCGGGCCGCGCCGGCGGAGCTGGGCATGGAATGGGCGTAGGCGGATCGCATACCGCCGTTCCAGAAAACTGGAACCGCGGTACCGCACCCGCACGACAACAGGGGCGCAGCCGTCACCGCCCGCACCCCAACCACCGTGCGGGTGCGGTCTCTTACGCTTGGCTGACAAATCAGAGGCCCGGATCGGACACTGATGACCTGCGTCCGATGCGAGAAGCTTCGGGCGGGTGTGCTGCCAGCCTCGGGGACGAGGCAGGCGAAGTGACGGGGGTGCGGGAATGGCGGGGTCGGGTCATCGGGGGCTGTCGCGGGGTGCGCTGATCCGGCAGCGTGCGAAGGCGCGGTTCGTGGGCCGGCGGGCGCAGTTGGCGCTGTTCACGGAGAACCTGTCGAGGGACCCGCTGTCGGAGGAGGATCCGGCGGAGTTTTTGTTTCATGTGCGGGGTGTGGGTGGGGTGGGGAAGTCCACGCTGCTGCGGCAGTGGCAGGAGGCGGCCCGGCGGGCGGATGCGGTGACGGCGGTGGTGGACGAGAACGACGTCCACGGGGTGCAGCAGGCCCTGGTCGAGCTGGCGAGGCAGCTGGCGGAGCAGGCCGGCCCGTGCAAGGAGTTCGACAAGGCGGTCGAGCAGTTCCAGCGGGAGCAGGCGGCGCAGCGGGAACCGATGCCGGTGGAGGACCAGGCGTCGGTGTCGAGCCGGGTGGTGACGCAGGCCGCGTTGGGGGCGGCGTCGCTGCTTCCGGGGGCCGGTGTCCTCACGGCGATGGCCAATCCGGATGCCGCGGCCCAGGGGCTGGACCGGCTGCGGTCGGCCTCCCAGGCTCGTGCCCGGCGGCGCGGGGCCGGGGGTGATGAGACGGGTGTGAGCCGGGCTTTCGTCGCCGAGCTGGAGCGGTTGTGCCGGCGCCATCAATGGGTGGTGCTGTTCTTCGACACGTGGGAGCAGACGGCCCGGTACCTGGACGGGTGGCTGCTGCGTCTGCTGGCGGAGGAGTTCGGTGCGGTGCCGGCGAACGTCATGGTGGTGCTGGCCGGCCGGGACGAACTCACCGAACGGGAGTGGGCGCCGCTGCGGGCGCAGGTCGCGGATGTGCCGTTGGAGGTGTTCACCGCGGCCGAGACGCGGTCCCTGCTGACCGCGCGGGGCGTGAGCGACCCGGCGGTGGTGGAGGCGGTGCTGCAGCTGTCGATGGGGCTGCCGCTGCTGGTGGAGCTGCTCGCCCTGGCCCGCCCCCACACGGTGGAGGAGGTGGACGCGGGCGGCGACCTCGCGGACGTGGCGGTCGAGCGGTTCGTGCAGTGGATCACCGACCCGGGGCAGCGCGAGGCGGTGCGGGCGGGTGCGCTGCCGCTGCAGCTGAACGAGGACGTGTTCGCCGCCGCGGCCCGGCCGCAGGCCAAGAGGTGGTGGGAGTGGCTGTGCGGGCAGCCGTTCGTCGGCGGCCGCGGCAGCTTCAAGCACTACCACGCGGTGGTGCGCGCCAGCCTGCTCCGGCAGCAGCGCACCCACTCCCCGCAGAGCTGGGCTTCGGCGCATCTACGGTTGGCGGACACGCATGCCGCCTGGCGCGGCGCGGTCGAGGAACAGCTCCCCGAGGCGAAGCGGTGGGAAGACCCTGCATGGCGCCGGCACCGTCTGGATGAGACGTACCACCGGCTGTGCGCGCATCCGGCAACGCAGCTGACGCCCGCGCTGGAACAGGTGGTGCATGCCGCGGGCCAGGACACCGCGGTACTGCGGCAGTGGGTCGAGACCCTGGAACAGGCCGCCCAGGACACCGCGGACACCGCCCTGCTCGACTGGTCCATACGCCTGCGGGAGGCTCTCGCCGACGACGAGCCCGTCCTTGCCTGCCTCGCTGCTCTGCTGGCCCACGGCCGACTCGGCACGAAGGCCAGAAGCTGGGCCCACACCTACCGCGGCCACCGCCTCTACCTCGCCGACCGGGACGAGGAGGCCCTCATCGAGTTCGACCGCGCCCTCGCGCACGACGCCCGCAACGCCCATGCCTGGGCCCATCGCGGGAAAACCCACAGCTGGCTCGACCACCACGACCAGGCCATCGCCGACCTCACCGCGGCACTCGAACTCGACCCCACCTACGCCTGGGCCCTCGGCTCCCGCGGCCAAGCACACCAGCAGGCCGGCCACTACGAGCAGGCCATCGCCGACCTCACCGCCGCACTCGAACTCGACCCCACCTACGCCTGGGCCCACGCCTCCCGCGGCCACGCACACGAGCAGGCCGGCCGGTACGAGGAGGCCGTCACGGACCTGACCGCCGCACTCGAACTCGACCCCACCTACGCCTGGGCCCTCGCCGCACGGGGAGAAGCACACCGGCAGGCCGGCCACTACGAGCAGGCCGTCACGGACCTCACCGCCGCACTCGAACTCGACCCCACACTCACCTGGGCCCTCGGCTCCCGCGGCCGAACACACCGCCAGGCCGACCGGTACGAGCAGGCCGTCACGGACCTCACCGCCGCACTCGAACTCGACCCCACACTCACCTGGGCCCGCGCCGACCGGGGAGAAACACACCGCCAAGCCGGCCGGTACGACCAGGCCATCGCCGACTTCACCGCCGCACTCGAACTCGACCCCACCTACGCCTGGGCCCTCGGCTCCCGCGGCCAAGCACACCGACAAACCGGCCACTACGAGCAGGCCATCG
>NZ_JBFAKH010000138.1:0-8877 GCF_040655635.1 Streptomyces sp. NPDC050388 | reverse complement strand
CGCCGCACTCGAACTCGACCCCACCTACGCCTGGGCCCTCGGCTCCCGCGGCCAAGCACACCGACAAACCGGCCACTACGAGCAGGCCATCGCCGATCTCACCGCCGCACTCGAACTCGACCCCACCCTCGCCTGGGCCCTCACCGAACGCAGCCAGGCACACCGCCAGGCCGGCCACTGTGAGAAGGCGCGCGAAGACCTGGAACGGGCCGTCGAAGCAGACCCCGACGCTCTCTACATCACGTTCGAGAAGCTCATGCTCGACACCGTGGAGGGGGGCCTCGAGGCATGTGCGGAGCAGTGGAGCCGGCTGCTCGCGTCCCCGGTGAGCCCGCCGGACGAAGCTGCCACCAGGCTCTTGGGCCTTTTCCGGGTCCTGCTCCTCGAACCGGAAAGCGGTGTGACAGAGGCGACCGAGGAGTTCCTCCTCGCGAACCCGGATCACGAGGAAATTACCGATGCGCTGGCCTATCTGGCAGAGCTGGCTGCTATGGGAGATGGGGTGGCCGATCGCGCGCGGCAGTGCCGCCGGCTGATCATGGAGCGTGCCTCGGAGTGAGCCGGTTGCCGGCGTACCGGTCAATGTCACACCTGTTCAGGCGCGTGCCAGGCCTACGGGGGTGCTTCACCTGTAGGCACATTGGCCGGAGGGGCGGCGCGGCGCGGCGCGGTAACGGTCGGGAGCCAGCGGGCAGGGCGCTCTCCAAGGCGCCTTGCAGGACGCTCTCCAAGGCGCCGGACAAGGCGTCCCGCAGAGCGCCGTACAAGGCGCCTCAACCGTCCACGGACGTGAGGAAGAGTCGCAGGTCAGCGTGCTGGTCAAGGGGGACCAGGCACGCCAACTACTTCCCTGCGGCACCCCTCCGGCCGCAGGAACGTACGACCTGAGGTGCCGCCGGCCTCCGCTGCCGCACTCCTGCTTCCCCGTCCCGGACGCTCCAGCGGCCGGGCCAGCGCGGAGGCCGGCCGACGCGCAACACCACGCCCACGCCGCCGATCCCCCGGCGAGCCGGCCTCTGCCCCAGCCCCTGCCCCATCCCTTCTTCTTCCTGCTGGTGGGCGGCCGAGGAGGCTCTAGGGGGATGTCAGACCCCCGACCACGTCAAGAAACCTGTGGTGACCAGCGCCAACGCGCGGCTCGCCAAGCGGCTCACGCAAGAGATACCGCAGGAGATACCGCAGGGGACGGTGCAGGAAGTGCCGCAAGAGATGGTGCCCTCAGGCCAGTCCCGGTGCGGCCACCAGCGGCGTCGTTTCCCCGTGGTGGAGCCGTGCATGGCCTCCCCGGCCCCCGTGGGTGCCGGGGCCAGCGCGGGGACGACGGGCGCCTCGAACGGCGGCGCGGGCTGCGGGATGGCGGCACGGTCCGAGCACGGTTTCAGGGTCGTTCAGGGCTTGGATCATGGTATTGACCACTAGGGTTGTGAGGATTTTGGTGCAAACTCTCCGGCGCGTGGGCTCGCGCGCCACTGACTGCGATGGGGTGCGGAGCACGTTGGCTGAGACCACGACGACGGTGCACGACGTTCTCAAGGCGATCCGTGAGGGCTCTACCGTGAACCGGGACCGGGGGACCCGCTTCGAAGAGCTCATGGTCCAGTACCTCAGCACCGACCCGGAGTGGACCGAGCAGTTCACCCGCGTATGGATGTGGGCCGACTGGCCGGGGGCAGAGCACGACAAGCGAGACACCGGTATCGATCTGGTCGCCCAGGACCGCGAGACCGGCGGCTTCTGCGCCATCCAGTGCAAGTTCTACGAGCCGCAGCACACGGTCCGCAAGGAGGACATCGACTCCTTCTTCACGGCCTCCGGCAAGGGCGCCTTCACCCGCCGGGTGATCATCTCCACGACGGACAAGTGGAGTGACAACGCCGAAGCCGCGCTCGACGACCAGCAGATCCCCGTCACTCGGATAGGACTGGCCGGCATCGCGAACAGCGCTGTCGAGTGGCACCTGCCTGCGGCCGGCATCGACCACGAAGTCCAGATGACGCTGCGGGACAAGAAGACCCCGCGCTCCCACCAGAAGGCGGCGATCGACGATGTCTTCGCCGGCTTCGCCAAGGATGACCGCGGCAAGCTCATCATGGCCTGCGGCACCGGCAAGACCTTCACCAGCCTGAAGATCGCTGAACGGCTTCAGCAGGAGCGGGCCAAGGCTGGCCAGGGCGAGCACACCACCGTCCTGTTCCTGGTGCCCTCCATCGCCCTGCTCTCGCAGTCGCTGCGTGAGTGGTCGTACGAGGCCAAGGTCCCGCTGCGTGCGTTTGCGGTCTGCTCCGACGCCCAGGTCGGCAAGCAGAAGGCCCAGGGCGACGACAAGGACATGTCCACCCACGACCTCGCCCTGCCGGCGACCACCAGCCCCGACCGGCTGATGGCGCAGATGGCCAGCGTCGAGGCCGCCCCCGGCCTGACCGTCGTGTTCTCGACCTACCAGTCGATCGCCACCATCTCCGCCGCCCAGAAGCAGGGCATGCCGCGGTTCGACCTCATCCTGTGCGACGAGGCCCACCGCACCACCGGCGTCACCCTGTCCGGCCACGACGAATCCGCGTTCGTCCGCGTCCACGACGACAGCTTCATCGGCGCCGACCGCCGGCTGTACATGACCGCCACCCCGCGCGTGTACAGCGACGACACCAAGCAGGAAGCCAAGGGCGCCTCCGCGGCCGTCGCCTCGATGGACAACGAGGCGCAGTACGGTCCCGAGTTCCACCGCCTCGGCTTCGGCAAGGCCGTCGAGCAGGGCCTGCTTACCGACTACAAGGTCCTCATCCTCACCATCGACGAAGGCGTGGTCGCCAAGACCCTCCAGGAAGGTCTCGCCGGCGGCGACTCCGAACTACGGATCGACGACGCTGCAAAGATCATCGGCTGCTGGAACGCCCTGGCGAAACGCACCGGCACCTTCGCCGATGGCTCCGGGTTCGGCAAGGACGACGCCCCGATGAAGCGGGCCGTCGCGTTCTCCCGGTCCATCGCCGACTCCAAGGCCATCATGGAGCGGTTCAACGAGGTCGTCGACGCCTACGACGACGCTGACGACGACGTGCTGCACTGCGAGGTTGAACACGTCGACGGCACGTTCAACACCCTGCGACGCAACCGGCTCCTCGACTGGCTCAAGCAGGACCCCGGTCCGAGCAACGCCCGCATCCTGACCAACGCCCGCTGCCTGTCCGAAGGCGTGGACGTCCCCAGCCTCGATGCGGTGCTGTTCCTCAACCCGCGCAACTCCGTCGTCGATGTCGTCCAGTCCGTTGGACGCGTCATGCGCGTGGCGCCGGGCAAGAACTACGGCTACATCATCCTGCCCGTTGCCGTCCCCGCCGGGATAACCCCGGAGAAGGCGCTCGCGGACAACCAGCGCTTCAAGACCGTCTGGCAGGTCCTCCAGGCGCTGCGCGCCCACGATGACCGCTTCAACGCGACCGTCAACCAGATCGAGTTGAACAAGAAGAAGCCCGAGATTATCGGTATCGGGCACATCGGTGTGGGTGACGAGGCGATCGGCGACAGGGACGGCTCCAGCACCGCGGACACCGCGGAGGACGCCAAGGAGAAGGAAGCCCAGAGCGCCCAGCACATCCAGGACGCCCTGTTCTCCATAAGCGACTGGCGGGACGCGATCTACGCCCGCATCGTCGACAAGGTCGGCGAGCGCCACTACTGGGAGGACTGGGCCAAGGACATCGCCCAGATCGCCGACCGCCACGTCACCCGCATCAAGGCCGCACTCGCCCTGCCCGACAAGCGGGCCGCGTTCGAGGAGTTCGTCGCCGAGCTGCGCGCGACCATCAACCCCGGCGTGAGTGATGACGCGGCCGTCGACATGCTCGCCCAGCACATCGTCACCAAGCCCGTCTTCGACGCCTTGTTCAAGGACTACGGCTTCGCCGAGCACAACCCGGTCTCCAGGGCCATGCAGGGGATGCTCGACATCCTCGACGACCAGGGGCTCGACGCCGAGGCCAAGACCCTGGAGAGCTTCTACCACTCGGTCAAGGTCCGCGCTCAGGACATCGACAACCACGAGGGCCGCCAGCGCGTCATCGTCGAGCTGTACGACAAGTTCTTCAAGACCGCCCTGCCCAAGACCGCCGACGCCCTGGGCATCGTCTACACCCCGATCGAGGTGGTCGACTTCATCATCCGCTCCACCGAACAGGCGCTGACCAAGCACCTCGGCAAGTCCCTGTCCGACGAGGGCGTCCAGATCATCGACCCCTTCGTCGGCACCGGCACCTTCCCCGTCCGCCTCCTCCAGTCCGGGCTCATCAAGCCCGACGACCTCCTGCGCAAGTACACCAGCGAACTGCACGCCAACGAGATCGTGCTGCTCGCGTACTACATCGCGGCCGTCAACATCGAGGCAGCCTTCCACGACCTCGCCGGCGGCGACTACCGGCCCTTCGAGGGCATCGTGTTGGCAGACACGTTCCAGCTCGCTGAGGGCACGGCGAAGCTCGATGGGATGGACGTCCTGGAGGGCAACAGCGAACGGGCAAAGAAGCAGCAGAAGCAAAAGATCACCGTGGTCGTGGGTAACCCGCCGTACTCGGTGGGGCAGGACAGCGCTAATGACGCTAACCAGAACCTGAAGTACGAGGCGCTCGACAAACGAATTTCCGAAACCTATGTGTCGCGCTCCACCACCACGCTCAAGAACTCACTGTACGACTCCTATATCCGTGCCATTCGTTGGGCCTCCGACCGCATCAAAGACGAGGGTGTCGTCGCCTTCGTATCCAACGGTGGCTACATCGACGGAAACACGGCAGACGGCCTTCGGATGTCCCTGACGGACGAGTTCAACGCGATCTACTGCTACAACCTCAGGGGAAATCAGCGTACGCACGACTGGAAGCGAGAGGGGGGAAAGATCTTCGGCTCGGGGAGTCAGAACACCGTTGCCATCCTGATACTCGTCAAGGGAGGCAAGAGTGCCGGAAAGGGGTGCACTCTGCATTACTGCGCTATCGGCGACGCTCTTAGCCGAGAGGAAAAGCTGCGCACCCTGGCCGGGCAGGACCTCTACACCGTGGACTGGCAGCAGATTATCCCGAACGCGTCCGGTGACTGGGTTAATCAGCGGGACGAGCTGTTTGCCACCTTCCAGGCCGTTGGAAGGAAGGATAAGAAAGACTCCTTCGTCTCCACCTTCGAGGTGCACTCCAGCGGACTCATGACGGGTCGCGATGCCTGGATATACAACTTCTCCAAGCATCGCCTCATGGAAAACGTGGAGTCGACGATCGACTTCTACAACAGCCAGGTGGAGGGTTTCGCGGATCACTGTAGGGCCGTAGGCATCGTGGCTCCCAAGGCTCAGGACGTGGAAAAGTTCATCGATCTTGACCCGAAGAAGATCAGCTGGGACAGGGCCGACAAGGCGCGCATCGCAAAGGGGGAGACGTATTCCTTCCAAAGGGAATGGATCTTTACCTCCTCCTATCGTCCCTTCACGCGCCAGTTCGCCTACTTCGACCGAAAGCTAAACAACACGGTCTACCAACTTCCCCAGATTTTCCCCACGCCGATGCACGAGAATTTCGGGTTTTACATCACCGGCACCGGAACGGACGAGCCCTTCTCTGTCTTGATGACGGACGCGGTTCCGGACCGACATGCCGTCGGAACCAAGAGCATCGGCCCATACTTCTCCCGCTACACGTATCGCGAACTCGGCAAGGGAGACGACTTGTTCGCTGCCGTCGAGGACGACGGCCATGAGCGTGTTGACAACATCACCGACGCTGCCCTCCGCGACTACCGGCAGAGCTGCAGCGATCCCGCGATCACCAAGGACGACGTCTTCTATTACACCTACGGCCTGCTCCACTCCCCGGAGTACCGCGAGCGCTTCGCCGCGGACCTGAAGAAGTCCCTGCCGCGCATCCCCAAGGTGCGTGACTTCCACGGCTTCGCCGAAGCCGGACGCAAACTCGCCGACCTGCACATCAACTACGAGCAGGCCGAGCCGTACAAGGGCATCGTCGAGACGGTGACCGGCGACGCGTCCGCCACGCCCCCCAGCGAGCTGTACCGGGTCGCCAAGATGAAGATCCCGAAGATCAAGGGGCAGGCTGACCGGTCGACGATCGTCTACAACACCCGGGTCAAGCTGACCAACATCCCGGAAGAGGCGTACCGCTACCAACTCGGTGCGCGCTCCGCGATCGAGTGGATCATCGACCGCTACCAGGTCAAGGTCGACAAGGCGTCGGAGATCGTCAACGACCCCAACGACTGGTCCGACGACCCGCGTTACATCATCGACCTGCTCAAGCGCATCGTCACCGTCAGCCTGGAGACGATGAAGATCGTGGACAGCCTCCCTGAACTGGACATCCGAGAGTAGCCGGACGTCCAGGTCGACTGGCCCAAACCACCCACCACAGCTGGACAGAGAGCGCAACTCGCGTTCCGCTCTCGGCAGTCCTTCTACACAGCCCCGGCACGCGGCCGGCGAACGTTCATGGAACAGGTGCCGGGGCTGACCCGCCGCCATGGCCGGGGCACCGGGCGGCTGCGCCGGGCGATGAGCACGCTCGGGCTGGCCCCGGCCGGGCCGGTGCCCGCCTCGCCCAGGTCATGGGTGTCGCGACCTGCCGCACCGCGAGCTCGAGCCTTTCCCCACCGGTGTGGACGGGCAGGATCAGGAACCACTGAGGGCGAGCAGGTGGTGCAAGACGGGACGCGGCCGCGCCCCAGGGACGTGTTCGCCAGTGGTGCGCCGGTTGGTGTCGTCGGCGGTGAAGCGGCGCACGATCCGCTCGCCCTCCTGGCGCAGCAGACCGGCCAGGACATGGAGCGTGGTGTAGCAGTCGCCAAGAGCCGTGTGCAAACCGACCGCGCCGGGAACATGCAGTTCGGCCAGTGCGGGGATGGTGCTGTGGCCCTTGCGGGCGCCGAACAGTCTCTGGTGGATGCGCATCGGGTCAACCACCTTCAGACGCTCCACGCCGACGCGTGCGGCGAGCGGCCGGAGGCTGTGGCGCCGGCATTCGGCATCCAGCAACGGCAGGTCGAATTCAGCGTTCGCCACCACCAGCACCGCACCGTCACGCAGGTGCTCGGCAACCGCGTCCAGGGCGTCGTCGAGCGTCTTCGCAGGATCGCCCCCCTCGGTGCGCAGCAGGGAGTCGTCGATGCCGTTGACCGCGTAGGCGTCGGCGGGCATGGGGATCCCGGGGTTGATCAGATCACTGCGCCACTGCCGTGGGGCGTGGTCGGCCAGCAGCCACGCCACTTCAACAACGCGGTCGCGGTTGGTGGACAGGCCGGTGGTTTCGGTGTCGAGCACGAGCACGGGGGGCCCGGGGAACCAGTTCTTCCGCAGCAGGGGGTCCTTGCGCTCCTCGACAAGGGTGCGTTCGATCAGTTCGAGGTCGGTGGCCCTGGCGGTCTGCTGGAGCCAGTGAGCGATCCCACGGGCCGGGGCATGGTCCGCCCAGCGGCGGAACAGGCCCGCGGGGTCTGCGTCCACGTTGCGGTAGTGGACGAAGAGCTGGCGGGCGCCGCCGGGGCTTCGCAGGGCTCCCACGACCGCCCCGTCGATGGAGAGACCGTCCCGGTCACGGGCGAATAGCAGGCGCCAGTCGTGGCCGATCTCCTCACCGGGCCGCAGATGCTCGGCCTGGGGCTCCGCGTCGCGGGCCCGCTCACGCATGTCCAGCTCGTACCACTCGGCCGACGGGTCCGTGGGGGCATAGTCGGGGCTGCAGCTCCATCCGTGGGGGAGTGCCTCGATCAACTCTTGCAGCAGGGCCTCGGGCTGGCGGTCGAGCGTGGGCACAACATCTCCTTGGGACCGGGACTCGTGATCAGCCGTTCCAAGATCTCCAGCGGGCTGCCTATTCCCGCTATTCCCGCGAGCAGACTGCCCCGATGGAGGGTGACCAGGCACAGTGAGCAGGGGGCGGTATAGACGAAACCGGCTACCAGCGGGTTCGGGCCCGTGTCGTACGCGCCGGCCCCCACACCGCCCACGTTGCCATCAGCACCTTCGCCTCCGGACAGATCACCATCCCCGTGGCAACGGGGACCCTGACGGCCGCCACCGGGTTGACCCGCCGGCAGCCCGCCGGAGCCGAACTCACAGGCTGTTTTCGTCGATACGCGGGCGTACCCGACGAGGGCGCCGGTTCGTGTGGCGGGGACGGGGCGAGGAGATCGGCGGTGTCGTCGTCGGAAGGCGTCTGCACCCGCGAGATCGTACAGAAATCGGTGGGGCCCAAGTTCTTGAGCATGCTGACTTTTTGACATCGTTTCTCGCGCATGATCTGGCGCCGATCCGGCCGCGGATCACCGCTTTCCGGTCTTGTTCATCAATCGGTCGATTCATCAACGGTTAATTTGCCCCGCCAGTGGGCGAGGTTGTGGCGGGCGGTCAGGGTGTCGGGGTGGTCGGGGCCCAGCACCCGCACCGTGTCGGCCAGCAGCTCCTCGGTCGCGGCCGCGGCACCGGCCGCATCCCCCGCCCGCCCCCGCCAGGAGGCGAGGTTGTGGCGGGCGGCCAGGGTGTCGGGGTGGTCGGGGCCCAGCACCCGCACCGTGTCGGCCAGCAGCTCCTCGTAGGCGGCCGCGGCACCGGCCGCATCCCCCGCCCGCCCCCGCCAGGAGGCGAGATTGTGGCGGGTGGTCAGAGTGAGGGAGTTTCATCGTGATTCGTGCAGGTCACCGGGCCTGGTGTGACGAGTCATTGGGGTGCTCGCGCAGCTCATCGCGGTGATCGTGGCGGGGAGATCGTCCGTCATCGAGCCACCTGGTGGTACAATGCCGGAAAGTTATGATTCATTCTGGTTTGTCAAGCAGCTCTGCAGTCGGTGTGTTCGTGGCGGCGAGCGGCCTCGCGGGGGCGGTCGGCAC
>NZ_JBFAKH010000137.1:0-12384 GCF_040655635.1 Streptomyces sp. NPDC050388 | reverse complement strand
CTCCGGGCTGCTCCTCCTCGTGTGGTTCCCGTTGATCAGCGGGAGGGTGGAGCAGCGCTACCGAATCGGCACCGGGTAAAGGAAGGGGCGGAGCACAACTCGTCGATGACGGCGCCGTGCCGTGCGATGCTCGTGGATCCAGCGGACCCGTCACCACCGGCACTTGACGATCCGTCAGGCCACTGCCCGTCAGGCGTCCCGGCGCCGCAGGCTCCACGCTCCCGCCAGCAGGGCGACCGCGGTCCACAGCACGGTCACCGCGAGCCCCGACCAAGGACCCAGCGGCCCCTCGTGGGTCTGCTGGAGGGGTATCGCCGAGATACGGGCCATCCCGCGCCCCGCACTCGGCGAGGTGCTCGTCATCGATGCCGAGCTGCTCGGCGACGAACCGCACCGCGGAGGCCGGGACCGCCGTGGGGTCTTCGGTCAGGAAGGTGCCGAGCATCCGCACCGTGCCCCACTGCACCGCCCATCCCAACCTCGTCGCCGGACGGCGCTTCGCCCGCGCCAGGTCCAGGGCCTTGGTGTCCAGGCGGAAGAACTGTTCCAGCTCCCCGGGCGACGGTTCCGGAGCGAACCGGCCGTAGCGGGCCTCTTGCTCAGCAGACAGGTACTCAACAGGCATGCCGAGGACCGTAGAGGCCGCTGACCAGGCAAAACGGGCACGTCACCGAACCGGAATCAAGATCGCTCCGCTATCGCTAATTTCCGTTCCGGTACTCCCCGAAGGCCAACCCGCGCGGAGCAACCTCACCGCTGCTTCATCAATGACGACAGAGGGTGTCGGGTTTACGGCCGACGATGGACGTATGCGCGAAACCCCAGAAGAACTCAACAAGCTCCAGTCCCTCCTCGACTCCTCCCTCTCCGGCTCGACCGCACACCTCCGCTCGATCGTCGAGGGCCGCACCATCACGGCGGCGCAGCTCACCGGGGTCCTCACCGGCATGTGCACGCTCGCCCTCTCCACGGTGACCGCAAAGGGCGAACCGCGGATCAGCGGCGCCGACGGGCACTTCCTGCACGGCCGGTGGCACTTCGGCACGGCGCGCAACGCCGCCAAGGCCCGTCATCTCGCGGCCCGTCCGGCCGCCAGCGTCGCGCACATGCGCGGCGAGGACCTCGGCGTGTTCACCCACGGCACGGTGGAGGAGCTGAACCCCGAGGACGCCGAGACCACGGCCGACTGGCAGGAACTCCTCGCCTACTTGAAGGACTTCTACGGCGACGACGACGCCTTCGACTGGAACCGCGAGGTCGTCTACTACCGGCTGAACCCGCACTGGATGACCGTCTACGCCCCCGACCTCGACAAGCTCACCGGCACGTGACGCCGGGCCCGTCGACGAGGGCCTGCACCTGCGCGTACGTGGGTGCGGAGCCGGTCGACGGCGCGCCGTCGCGTACCGCCAGCGCCGTGGCGACAGCCTCGCCCAGCGCCCGCCGGTACAGCAGCGACCCGAGGCTGCCCCGCCCCCAAGCTCTCAACTCCTTCCCCAAGCTCTCAACTCCGCTTCGCTGCGTTCGAGCAGGGGGCCGCTCGGCGTCTTGCCGGTCCAGGGGACCAGGAACGGCAAGGTCGCGAGTTGGCCCCGAACCCACGGAAGCAACTCCGCAGAGCACGACGACGGACCCTTGAGTTCCCACCGAGAACCCTTCAGTTTGCGTGAACTTACGGGACTCGACGGCCTCGGGGAACATCGGTACAGCGGTTGGCGCTGAGAACGATCATGGCCCGCTAGTACCCCGCTCGGAGGCTCCGCGGGGGTTCGCGGAAAGATCGGCGGGAGAGTTCCCGGGCTGGCTACGGTCTGCCTCGTGCCGGTGGAGTTTCTGACTGATGAGCGGCGAAGCACTCAAGTTAATGGTGCCCGTGGAGGACCTAGAAGCGCTCTTCACCAGGCGTCTCAACGCCCCAGTAGCCGGGACGGCAATAGTCTCCCCACTCGTCGCGGATCTCTGCATAGGGGTCGTCCTCGACGTTGCTTCGCGGGTCCGCCCACCCTCCGTTTGAGCCGAACTCCTCAGCCTCAGTGGCCAGGATCTCCTTCAGCTCTGCGTTCCGAGCCTCTCCTGCTGCCTTACTCATCTGCTCTGAGTAGTCAGAGGCGCTCTGCCGATCCAGCCTTACTAACAGCACACGTTTGGCCGCCTCATCAGCGATCCGACATGCTTCCCGGTTCGCTTCCTTATCGGTCGTCACGAAGTCACCGATGCTGGTGATGCCAAGGAACGCGAGCACAGCCAACAATGAAACCGTGATCCCAAGCCAGGTTCCTGCCCACGCCGAAACCTTCGACGCGCCGCCGCCCCCTGAGCCACTTTCGTCGGACACTTGCCCTCCCGCCCGGCCGCCGCGGTCGGCATTGGTGCTGCCCACGGCGGGCGGCTCGGTCGGCTTGGGGGGAGCCAGGACACTCGCCAGATACGCGGTGAACGCCGGATCTTCAGACAGCACCTCCGACAACTTCTCGTGCAACCGCGAGCGGGCATCGGGATCGTCCGGTGTCTGTTCCACCGCCGATACGGCTTCTACTCCCTGGTCGACGCTGCTCAATCGGCTGCGCACCAGATCGACGGCCATGTTGCCTGCCGTGCCGCCTCCCGCGGTTGCCGCAGCGGCAGCCGCCTGCGCAACTGCCTCCACCGCAGTGGTCGCCAGGTCCATCCCGTCTGCCATACCTGTCCCCCTCAGACTCCTCGATGGCCCCAACAAGCTTATTGCGCAGCAAAGTTGAATGACCGGCGAATCGCAGCTCAGGAATCCGGTCTCGGGATTGGTAGGCGTCGTTGATCGTGTAGTCGGTGTTCGGCTTCCCCCCGCTGCGGAGGGGGAGCGAGTGTCACGAGCTGTGGTCGCGTCCGTCCCGTGGGGCGAAGGCTGCGAGGGCGTCGGCGTCGGTCGCGCGAGCGTACAGGAAGTAGTCCGCCCACTCGGTGATGTCGGGATAGGACGAGTCCTGGCTGACCTGGGTGGCTGCGGCCTCGACGTCGAAGTGCGTGGTGCGGAGCTCGACCCCCGGGCCCAGGAGGGCCCAGTGTGCTCCGGTTCGTCCGTAGGGCATGCCGATGCTGCCGGGGTTGATCACGAGTCGGCCGTGGGCCAGGCGGACGAACGGCATGTGGGTGTGGCCGCAGACCACGGTGCGAACGTCGGCATCGAGTCCGCTGAAGACTTCCTTCCAGCGGTCGAGGCGGGAGTCGACCAGGACGACCTCCTCGTCGTCACGGGGGGTGGCATGGCAGAACAGCACCTTTCCCAGCCCGCTCACGGACAGGGAGAGTGATCGTGGTAACGAGCCGAGAAGATCCAGGTGGTCCTCGCGGAGCTGTTCGGCGGCCCAGGGGGCGATCGGGTCGGGGATCGTGTCGCGTTGCCCCCGGCGGTATTCAAGGAGTTCGCGGTCGGCGTTTCCGCTGATCCAGATGACGCGGTCGCCGAGGCTGGTCAGCAGGTCGAGAACTTGGGTCGGTTGCGGGCCGGCGGTGATGTCGCCGGTGAGCACGATGTGGTCGGCGGTGCTGACGTCTGGTTCGGCGAGCACTGCCTCCAGGGCCGGCAGGACTCCGTGAATGTCGGACAGGACGGCTACTCGGTTCAGCATGGTCACCACTGTGGGGCGAAGACAGCCGAGCGGGGTGATCTTTCGCCCGGCGCGTAGTTCAAGCGGGCAGTTCAGCGTGTGTGGTCGCCGGGTGCGTAGTTCTTCCAGGGGGCTCCGGCCTCGGTCGCGATGCGGGTCGTGCTCTTGTCGTGGTAGCCCAGTGCCTGGGCGATGACGGGCGCCGGGGCCTGGAGGACGAGCTGGCGGATGGCCGAGGTGCGGCCCTTTTCGACCGGGACGCCGAGTTTCCGCAGGGCGTCGCGCAAAGTGCCGGGGTTCATCGGCTGGCTCGGGCGGCGGCCGGGAAAGAGCCAGGGCGAGTTCTGGTTGATGGCAGGGGTGTTGGCGGGCAGGGCCTGGAGGTAGTCGAGCAGGAGGGCGGCCACCGGCTCGGGAACTGGGGTGGGCGGGTCGCCGAGCCGGAGTGCGACGTGCTGGCCGTCGTGGACAACGTCGTCGGTGACCATGCGGACGATCCGGCTGACGGGCTGGGCGAACAGCAGGACCAGACACGCGGCGAGTCGGACCCTCGGCAAGGTGCTGTCGTCGGCGAGAACCCGTTGCAGGGCGGTGATGCGCTGGTGTTGGTCCATCGGGTGGGGGTTGGTGGTCGGGCGGTTCGGGATAGTGAGCCGCGGCAACCGGCGAGTCTCCATGCACCAGCGTAGGAATGCCTGTGCAGGACGCCGTGTGGCGTACTTCTCCGCGTGCCAGGCATCGAGATCGGTCTGGGTGCAGGCGTCCAGCGTGACGTGCCGGGCAGCGAGCCAGACCAGGAAGGCGCCGGCCTGGGTGATCTGCTGACGGGACTCCTGCGTCGTGCTGGTGCCCAGCGGGCTCTTTGCCGCCTTGACGCGGTGCTTGCGGAGCTGGTGCCAGGTGGCGAAGTGTTGGAGCAGGCGGGCGTGTTCGGGGTCGGCGGTGGTGGCGATCCGCTGGGCGAGCCACCGCTCGAACAGCAGGAGTCGGCGGTCGAGGTGGGGCAGGACTTCGCTGTCCATGAGCAGGTCGCGCAGATAGGCGGCGGTCCGCCAGTTCGGCAGGGCCTGGATGGCATCGTGTGTGAGCGGCACTGTCCCGGTGGCGAGGTCTCGCAGCAGAGCCAGGACTTGCGGGTTGCGCAGCCAGATCAGCCGACTCTTCGGACGGTCCAGGCTCACCAGAAGCCGGTGCAGCGGGATCAACTGCGGGTGGATGCGGCCGGTGCCGTCGTCCAGGAGGGTGGTGAGCTGGTCGGAGAGGGTGCAGCGTTCGCAGAGCCGTCCGCCCAAAAGCAGGCCCTCGAAGCCGCAGCGGTCGCAGAAGAAGTCGCGGCTGATACCTGCGCAGTCTCGGCAGATCGCGGTTCCCGCCGCGTCCCGGCCGGGAAGTAGCCGCTCGGTTCCGCAGCCGGGGCAGCGGCCCCGGTCCCGCATGGCCCGCTCGTAGCAGGTGCGGCAGATGGGACCGTCCGACCAGTTCGCAGACTTGGCGGCGCGGCGGCCGCAGCGTGCGCAGGTGCGTATGTGCCACCGCTCGTACTTCTCGCGGCTGTCGTAGGCCGGGCTCACGAGTCGGGGGTGATCCGGGCGCGCTTGGGCCGGATGGTGTTGGCCAGGTCCACAACGTCGGCGCCGCCGGAGGCGGCGGTGCGGCGCGGGGCGACGTTCTCCGCCCGGGTGGCGATCAGGTCGGTGGGGGTGACGTCGAGGATGTCGCAGAGCGCGGCCAGGACCGGCAGGGAGAGCCGTTCGGGAGTCTGGGTGACCAGGCGCCAGACCTGGACCGAGGGCAGCTCGATGCCGCGTTCGGCGAGTAGCGGGGAAAGGTCGGAGGCGGCGAAGATGCCGCGGGTGGCCATCACCTCGCGCAGTCGCCACTGGTAGCTGACCTGGCGTTTCATCAAGCCCTCCTCGCCGGCCGCAGAGCGGCCTGCATCGTCGCGCCCAACGCTCTGCGCAGGGTGCGGGTGCGGAAGTCGGAGGACACACACGTGTAGATCGCGGTCGTGGATGCGTGTTCGTGTCCGACCTGTTCCTGGACGAACCGGGCGTCCATGCCCTTCTCGATCAGGTGGGTGACGTAGGACCTGCGGAAGGAGTGGAAGTCGAGTCCGTCGTCCAGGCCGAGGGCATCCCGGTAGGTGGTGAAGCGGGTGTTCATCTGGGAGAAGCCGACCCGGGCCGAACGCTCCGAGGGCCACAGAGCCCCGGAGCCAGCAGTGGGAAACAACGGACGCACCTCCTCATTCCACTGCTGGAGGATCTCCGCCGACCAGTCGAAGACCGTCAGCACGCTGCGGCGCTTGGGTGGCGATCCCTTCTTCGCCTTGCCGTGGCGGACGTAGAGGACGCCGTACTCGCCGAACTCGGGGCCTTCGGGGTTGCGTCCGAAGTCGACCGCGTCCAGCATCCGCGTCTCGTTGCGGCGCAGGCCGAAGGCGTACGCGGTCTTGAACAGCATCGCGTCGCGGAAGGCGGGGTGCCGGTAAGAATCCTGTCACCAGCCGCAAACGAGTGGTCAGGGCGCAGCAGCCGAAGCACCTCGTCGCAGCCCACACAGTCTTGAGAGCAAAGAGAGTTGGGGGAATACTCCCGTTGACGCGGCTGACGGCGAAGGGGACGGGGCCCGCTGATGAGTGCGTTGCAAGGCAGCGAGAGGGAGCTGGCCCGTGAAGCCGTGCGGCGGCTGGCTCCGCAGGAGATGGCGTTCTTTGAGGAGACGGCTGACGCCTACTTCGAGGATCCGGTGCGAGCGTCCTGGAAGGCACGCGCCGAGCCGCTGGGCATCGGTATCGACGCTCTCGCCGTCGGCTCGTGGACGTTGTTCGCGTTGCCGGTCGCGTCGGCGGTCGTCGGGAACATCGCCACTGACCGCGTGCGCGAGGCGCACAGACGGGGCTGGTGGCGAAGGCGCCGGGCGCGGGCGGACGACCGTACGGACGGCGCCCCGGCCGATGACGCGGTCAGCGGTCCGACCGGTGCCGCGGACAACCCGTACGCCGTACCGAGCACCGCGCGGTCTGCTGCGCCGGGGGGACGAGAGCCCGCGGACCTGGAACTGCTGCGGCGCGTCGCCTACGACCACGCAGTCGCGCTGGGCCTGCCGCCGGACCAGGCACGACTCCTCGCCGACGCTGTCCTGGGCGGGGTCGTCGCCGGCTGGGACGCAGGTGCTCCGGGGGACGGCGGTCAGTCAGGGAGCAGCGGCGGCGGGGAGGACGGCCCCTCGTGACGGGGGTTTGGAGCGGGGTGGGGGCCGGCGGCCCGGTGGGGGTGCAGCATCCGTTCCGCCTGCCGTCCGGCACATCCCTGCGGTTCGCGTTGCTGATTCTGAGTACGTCGGTGGCGATGGCGACGGAACTCGGCGCGCTGGCCGACACGGCGGCGTACTTCACGCTCGGCGGCGGCAGCGTGGGCTCCCTCACCGAGGCTCTCGACTGCGCGTCAAAGAACTTCACCGAGGCCGCGTCCGATCCCGCGGCGTTCGCCCGCCGCTGCGAGTTGTCGGCCATCGGCGGCAGCGGGCACACCGTGGAGCTGGTGGCCTTCGCCGCGCTGTGGCTGACCGTCGGCATCACCTACTGGTTGTTGCCGGTCTACCGGCTGCGCCGCCGCCGACTGCGGCCCTTCCGGCCTGACCTGTACCCGGACATCCAGCACACGCTCACCGAACTGATAGCACTCGCCGAACTGCGGTGCTCGGTGCGTTTCGTCGTCGACCTGCGGGACCAGCGCCCCACCGGACTCGCCTTCGGAAGGGTCGGTCGACGCCATGTGATGCTCGGCGGCGGCCTGCTGCGTCTGCATGGCATCGATCCCGAGGCGTTTCGCGCGATCGTCCTGCACGAACTGGCACACCTGCGCAACCGCGATGTCGACATCGCCTTCCTCACCCTCATCTGCCACCGGCTGTTCGTCTTCGCGGTGGCGGTCCCGATGGCTGTCACGGCGCCCTTCGCCCTGCTGGTCGGCTGGGTGCTGCTGCCGAGCGGTGTGATCTTCCAGACGCTGCTCATCGCCGCCCAGTGCGCTCTCGCGGTCACGGTCGCCCACGCCGTCGGCGCGGTACTGCGCAGCCGCGAGCTGTACGCGGACGCCCGGGTCGCGATGTGGACGCGCGGCGCCCACTCGCTGCGGCGCCTGCTCGCCGCGCAGCACGGCATCGAGCGGACCGTGCCCCGCCGGCCGCTGCTGCGCCGCACGCATCCCTCCGCTGCGAAGCGGCTGGCCGCGCTGAGCGACACCAGCCTGCTGTTCCACTTCTCCCCCTGGGACGCCTTCGGGCTGGCACTGTCCTGCTCGCTCGTCTACCTGCAGGTGGCGCAGTGGACCGGGGACGCGGTCGGCCTGACCGACCACGACAGCGTGCTGAGCGCCCTCATCCCCGCCGTGCTGCTGGGCGGCAGCGTGGCCGCGGGCATCTGGCGCGCGACGCTGGCCGCGCATCTGGACCACACCAGGTGGGCGGGAGCCCACCGCACAGGGTTGGCCGTGGGCTGCGGCCTCGCCTTGGGCACGTTCGGAGACGAGCAGCACCGCACGGCCTTCGCCCTCGGTGTCGCCGACTCCCTTGTGGTGCAGGTGTCGTGGTGGCTGCTCCTCGCAGCCTTCGGTTACGGATTCGTACGGTGGAACGCGGTGACCGCCCGCGCGTGGGCACCGGTCGTGCTGGCAGCCCGCCGTCCGTTCGCGCCGATCGTCGGCTGCTGCGCGGCCGGTGTGGCGCTGCTGGGCATCTGGCTCGGACGCGTCTATCCCGCGGGAGGACCAGGCTTCGGGCTGCTGACCCTGCCGAGTCCGCTGAACTTGCTGCCGACGCCGCTGGACTACCTCGGCTATATGTTCTCCATGGCTGTCGTCCACCCACCCCCGTCGGTGGTCATCGCCGTGATCGCAGCAACCGCCGCGATGCCGCTCGCCGCGCCGTTCGGGGCACGGCTCCTGCACCGTGTCAGGAACGATGCGCCCACCGCGGGACCCGGACGGTTCCTGCTGTGGCCCTCGTCCGCGGAGGCGTCTGCGGCGCTCCTCGCCCCACAGCACCTGCGTCCCGTGCGGGCGTTGGTGGGCGGCGTCATGTTCGGCGCGGCTGCGGGGTTCGGGCTCTGGGTGGTGCACGTCGTCAGTGCCCTGGTCTTCCCGTGGCCGATCCAGTGGCTCGGTTCGGTCTTCACCCTCTACTTCGTGCCCGTCGCGATGCTGCTGCAACTGGCCGCCGGACTCTTCGTGGCACGGCGCAACGCCCTCCACGACCTGCGCGCCCTCCACGGAGTGCTCGCCGTCCTCGGAGCGGGGCTGCTGCTTCCCTTGGCCGCGTTCACCTCACGCGACCACTTTGCCTGCGTACGCTGGGGCACCAGCCACCCGGCATGCCAGGAGAATCCGCTGTCCGGGATGGGATTCATCTCGACGACAATCACGGCCTGGACCGCCGCCCTCGCGCTTCTCCTCCTGCCCACCGGGGCAGCCCTGTACGACAGCATCCGACAGCAAGGCCCACTCCGCCACCCCCACCCCGCAGCCCTCCCGGACCCGCCCCGGACGCGGTAACCCGCCCTTGCCCAACGCGCGTGCCGGACACGACTCCCTGCTCGTCCTTCAGCAGCGTCCAGTGCTCAACAAGCTCGTCCAGGTCCAACGGGGTACGGGCCACGATCGTCGATCGTCCTCACGAGGCTTCATCCATCGCAGCCGTACGGCCCCGGACTCACCCACATGGGTGACACCCTCGCAAAATCACCACCGTTTGCGGCTGATGACAGCGTTCTTACCGGCACCCCAATCACGAAGGGGGGGTATCGCCGAGATACGGGTCAAAGGGGCAATGAGTTGATCTTGAAGTCCTGAGCACCTCGGCCCGTCACCCGTTCGGCTCAGTGTCGTTGGTCGTGATGTTGTTGTCGTCAGGGCCCCGGGGCGGGATTGTGACCTCGATCGAGCGGACCGCGTACCCGCGGTTCAAGCGGCTGATCACCGCTCATGAGCTGCATCTGTTCTTCTCGCCGACTCGCGCTGAGCTTCAGTGGGCGGCCGATGCCACAGATGGTGACGAGCATCTGCTGGCCCTGCTGCTGATGCTGAAGTCGTACCAGCGCATGGGCTGCTTCCCCGCGCTGGAGGACGTGCCGGCGCAGGTGGTGGAGTTCGTACGGCGGCAGGTGGAGCTGTCGGAGGGCACGCTGCCGCAGTACCGGGCGGAGCGCACAGCCAAGCACCACCGCGGCCTGGTCCGCAAGAAGGTCGGCGTGAAGTACGACCAGGGCGAGGCCCGGCGGATTGCCGAGCGGTCGATCCGCAAGGAGGCCGCCGCGAAGAACCGGCCGGCGGACCTCATCAACATCGCTCTGGAGAAGGTCGTGGAGGCTGGGCTGGAACTGCCCGGGTTCTCCACCTTCGACAAGATGGCCTCGAAGATCCGCACCGAGGTGAACGCCTCGATCCGTGAGGGCATCCACGACCGCATGAGCCCCGCCCAACGGGCCGGGCTGCTGCGGCTGCTGGAGGAACGCGACAGCGACGGCACCACGCTGTTCAACTGGTTGAAGAAACCCGCCAAGGGGCCGACCTGGTCGCACTTCAAGAACCTGGCCAAGCGCCTGGACTGGCTGGACGAGCTCGGCGACACGTCAGTGTGGATGGAGTCGGTCGCCACGGGGAAGATCACCGACTTCGCCGGGGAGGCGGACGCGGCGGACGCCTCGGAGCTGCGAGACTACGCCCCCATCAAGCAGATCGCGCTGATCGCGTGCCTGACGCACAAGGCGAGGATGCGGGTCCGCGACGATCTGGCGACGATGTTCTGCAAGCGCGTCGCGACGAAGATCAAGAAGGCCAAGGAGGAGCTGGAGGCGATCCGGCTCACCGAGCGGGAGATCGTCGAGGCCCTGATCGGCAACTACCGCACGGTGCTCAAGAACATCGACGACGGTGGCCCCGCCCACCAGGCCGTTCAGAAGGCCGCGGTCATGACCGCCGAAGTCCGTGAGGCTCTGAAGGGCCTGGACGACGAGGCGCCGGTGGACGAGGTCGCCCAGCGCCTGGGCGGCAAGGTCTCCCCGGCGGTCCTCGCGATGGCCAAGGCCCTGCTGGTGCAGGCCGGCGGGCTCGGCGCCGTCACCAAGGCGGTCGAGGAGCTCGGCGGGTTCGACCAGCAGTACGAGCAGATCGAGAAGGTCTCCGCCCACCACGGCAACTTCTGGGAGGTGCTGCTGTACGGGCAGATCGGCCGGGACCGCGCGGTGATGTTCGACCTGGCCGAGAAGCTGGAGTTCACCGAGACGTCCGAAGACCGACGGGTACTGGACGCGCTCGCGCACGCGATGCGGCACCAGAGCACCCGCGGCGAGTACATCACCGCCTTCGACGAGGAGGGCAAGGAGGTGGACATCTCCTTCGCCACGCAGAACTGGCGCAAGGCCGTGCTCGACAAGACCCGTACGGGGCAGTTCGTGCGCAAGCACTTCGAGGCGATGATCTTCACCGCGCTCGCCGAGGAACTGCGCACCGGTGATGTCGCTGTGGTCGGCTCGGAGGAGTACACGGACTGGTCCAAGCAACTGCTGGACTGGGAGGTCGTGCAGGAGAAGCTGGGCTCCTACCTGGTCGAGGTCGGCCTGTGCAAGGAGGGCGAGACCGCCGCCTTCGACGCGGTCTCCTTCCGCCGGCAGCTTCAGGACAAGCTCACTGCGGCCGCCGCCGCGGCGGATGCCGGGTACCCGGACAACGAGGGCCTGGTCATCGACCCCGAGACCGGTATCCCGTCGCTGAAGCCGCACCGCTCGGAGGGGCAGCGGCCCTCGGCGAGGCGCTTGGAGCAGGAGATTAAGGCCAGGATGCCTGAGCGCTCGCTCATGGGGATCGTGGCGAGGACCGCGTATTGGGTGGACTGGTGGCAGCGCTTCGGCCCGGCGTCCGGCAACGAGCCGAAGCTGGACGATCCCTTCGGCCGCTACGTCATCACGACGTTCGTCAAGGGCACCAACATGGGCCCGTACGAGGCCGCCCGGCACATCCCCGGCGTGAGCGGGCACGAGCTGGCGTACACGGCGAACCGGCACTTCTCGATCGTGCTGCTGAACGAGGCGATCGCCGACCTGGTCAACGCGCACGCCCGTCTGGACATCTCCCAGGCGTGGGGCGACGGCACCACGGTCGCCGCGGACGGCACCCACATGGACACCTACCTCGACAACCTGCTCGCCGAGACGTCCGTGCGGTACGGCAAGCCGGGCGGGATCGCCTACCACCACATTTCGGACACCTACATCGCGCTGTTCACGCACTTCATCCCGTGCGGGGTGTGGGAGGCCGTCTACATCATCGAGGGCCTGCTGAAGAACTCCTCCGAGGTCAAGCCGACCACGGTGCACGCGGACACCCAGGGCCAGTCCCAGCCAGTGTTCGCGCTCGCGCACCTGCTGGGCTTCGATCTCATGCCCAGGATCAGGAACTGGAAGGGCCTGACCTTCTACCGGCCCAGCAAGACCACCGAGTACGTGCACATCGACGCGCTGTTCGGCGAGGCCGGGAAGAACGTCATCGACTGGGACCTGATCGAGTCTCAGTTCCGGCACCTGATGAAGGTGGCCGTCTCGGTACGTGAGGGAGCGATCTCCTCGTCCACGCTGCTCAAGCGGCTGCGCTCGGGCTCCAAGAAGAACGCGACCTACGCCGCGTTCCGCGAGGTCGGCCGCGTGATCCGCACTGAACTCTTCTCGGTAATGTCTCGTGACGTTTTGTGATCTTCGTTCAGGCGGTGCGACCGTGTTCGAGCTGGAGCAGGACGAGGGCAGCTCGGG
>NZ_JBFAKH010000136.1:0-12458 GCF_040655635.1 Streptomyces sp. NPDC050388 | reverse complement strand
CCCCACGGACGTCGAACTCGCCGCATGACCCCAGCAAGTCAAACCACCCCAAACCAAACCTGGACGCCTTGACGAAAGACATAGAGGCACCCCCCCCGAGCTGGTGGCCTTTTCCCGTCGGCTGCCGCCGTCCGCCATCGACTGCGCGCATCTGGGCGAACTGCCCGGCGTACGGGCCGAGATCGAGAAGGCGGAACGGGTCCTCCTCCTGGGGTCCTCCGAGGGCTGGCCGGCCGGACTGCGTCGGCCGAGCGCGGAGATCAACCCCTTGCCCGGCGCCCAGGACAGGGCAACGGCTCAGCTGCTGGGCACCCGGCTGCCCTTCGTCGAGCCCGCCTTCGACCTCGTACTGATCACGGATTACTGGCGTGCGCTGCCCGAGCGGACCCTGTGCCGGGTGCTGGCCGAGGCGCTGCGCTGTGGTGGTCGGCTGCTCCTGCTGAGCGGGGTGAGCACGTCCCCTCTGCCGGCGCCGGACCCCGCGCTGGCGCGGGCACTGGAGCGCAACGACCGCCCCTTCTGGGAGTTCACCGTCGGGCTGGCGCGCGAGTTCCACCAGTTCCGGTTCACCCAGACCGACCGAGGGGCGGCCGCAGGGGCGGACAGCAGGGTCGTGCGAGCCCTGACGGCGCAGGTTCGTCCCTGGACCCGCTCCTCGCTCACTGACGTTTTCTCAGCGAAATGATCTACGCGAAGCGGCATGAACCACTCCATGCGCGAGCAGACCGGACGGACCGGGCCTGGCCGCGGACAGACGTAAAGCCCCTGGTAGGACAGGTCTCACCACAAGATCATGTCCGTAACCACCAGAGGCTTCACGTTGGTCACCTATGCTGCCACGCTCGACGTCCCGCGCCATGTCGTGGACCACCTCTCGCGTCTGCTCGCCGCCCACCGCCGCCGAATCGGCACCCCGCGCAACAGCCGCGCGCTCGGCCCGTTCCGCCAGGCCGTCCTGGTCCTGCGCTGGTTCCGCGAACGCGGCTGCGTCCACTGCCTGGCCCGCGACGCGGGCATCTCCCAGGCCACCGGCTACCGCTACCTGCACGAAGGCATCGACGTTCTCGCCGCCCAGGCCCCGGACCTGCACGAGGTCCTGGACCACTGCCGACACGAAGGCATGACCCACGTGATCCTGGACGGCACGCTCATCGAAACGGACCGCCTCGCCGGCGCCCGCGACAACGGCAACGACTGGTGGTTCAGCCAAAAACACAAGGCGTTCGGCAGAAACGGGCAGTTCCTGGCCGCCCCGGACGGCATCCCGCTGTGGGTCTCCGACGCCGAACCCGGCAGCGTCCCCGACATCACCGCCGCCCGCATCCACGCCCTGCCCGCGCTGTACAAGGCGGCGGCCGGCGGCCTGCCCACCCTGGCCGACACGGGCTACATCGGCGCCGGGATCGGCATCCTCCTCCCGGTCCGCCGCCCCAAGGGCCAGTCAGAGCAGGCCCTGGACGCCGACACACGAACCACCAACAGCCTGATCCGAGGCATCCGAGCCCTCGGCGAGCGTGCCGCCGCCGAGCTCAAGCAGCGCCGGCGCACGCTGCAGCACATCACCCTCAGCCCCGGCCGAATCGGCGACATCGCCCGCGCCGCCCTCGTCCTCAACAGAATCTGGAAATGATCGCTGCCGAGAAAGAGTCAGTGGAACACGATGGCGTGGCCGCCGGCGATGCTTGCCAGGCATGCCCGGTAGAGCAGAGACCAGGCGAAACGCTCCGTCTCGAACGGTCTGTCAGCCGCAAGACCCACAACCGGCCCCGCCTCCCCCGAACCGGAGAGAGCGCCTTCGTCGTCGAGGTTGATGCCGAGCGACGGTGCGATGTCTGAGAGTTCGGCCAGCAGGCGGTGGCTGGAGCCGACCATTCCCCCGCCCTCGACTTCCGCCTCGTCGGGGAGGAAGAGCGGATCGTGGAAGTCGACCGGCACGTAGTAGCCAGCAGTGTTGGAGTGACAGAGCAGGTGGGAGGAGAGCATCGACATCTCGTCGTCGATTTTCTTGCAGTCTCGGTCGTACTGGAGCCTGCTGACAGCCGCAGCGGGTGTGACGGGTTCGCCGCGGTTCGTGAGCACCAGAATGCGGTCCAGCTGGGTCAGATAGCTGTAGGGGAAGCCGCCGAAGAAGGTGTGGGCACACGGCGGATCGGTGATCTCCGGCTCGTGCCAGCTGATGCCCTTCGCCATGAGCGCCTGACCGAGACGGGCGAAGGCACGGCGATGGTGGTCGAATCCCTCGGCGTCATTGCGAGCCAGGTCGTAGAGGAGTCCCACTGATATCGAAAGCCCCATGGGTCCACAGCGTAGGAGCGACCTCTGGCAGCGGCAGACTCGCCGCCGCGGTGACAGCCTGCTCGGGGATGCGCCGACGTGCCGTGGACCAGCGAGCGCCAGGCCAACTCCACCCTGGTAATCATCGTTGAGAAAACCTCACTGATGTGTTCACCAGTCCTTCGGTCTGACCCGAGTGCCGGCGCACCCCTGTTCGCGGGACGGCCGCCCTCCTGAGAAAGGTTGATCGACCATGGATGTCCCTACGTCACACAGTGGATTGACCGGCAACCGGCGTGACAGCAACCGGCAGCTGAAAACGGCGGAGTTCGAGCGCGGGGCGACGGTGCTGAAGAGCCGTCCACGCGTCCTGTTCATCGAGCTCACGGAGAACTGCAACCTGTCCTGCCCGATGTGCCGGTCGGCCGCCAAGTTCGACAGGGCGAAGAACATGTCGCGCGACCTGTTCGAGCATGTCGCGTCGGAGTTGTTCGAGACCGCGGAGATCGTGGATCTCCGGGGCTGGGGGGAGAGCACGATCCTCCGTGACTTCCCGGAGTACGTGGACAGGACACTGGCGTACGGCTGCCGCCTGCGGCTCGTGACCAACCTGACGGTCCCCAACGAGGAACTGTGGCGCAAGCTCATGCGTCACAAGGCGCTCATCGCGGTCTCGCTCGACGCCGCCGAGCAGAGCACACTGTCCGTGCTCCGGCGGGGCGCCAAACTCGACGTCATCCTGCGGAACCTGGAGATCCTCGCCGACGAGGGGAAGGCGTGCGGAACCGGCACGGACAACGTGCACCTCAACGTGGTAGTGCAGCCCGCGGCACTCGGTGAGCTGCGGGAGATCGTCCGGCTCGTCGGCCGCCTGGGATTCCGTGTGCACCTCAACCCGCTCAGCGCAGGGCACGACGACCCCGACAACCTCCGCTTCCACCGGCAGGAACTGGCCACCGCGCTGCGGGAGACCGCCGAGTTCGCCGAGGCGGAGAACGTAGAGGTGCGCCTGGCCGCCGCACTGGACGAGCTGTGGGCCCTGCCCCAGCACGCCGCCCATACCTGCACCCATCCATGGATGTACTGCTACGTGAATCACCAGGGGATGGTCGGGTTCTGCGACCACCTCATAGGGGAGCCCGGCGGCAGGTACCTCCTGGGAGACCTGAGGACCCACTCGTTCGAGGAGATCTGGAACGGTGACGCGTACCGACAGCTGAGGGCCGAGCACGTCCGCTGGGAACAAGGCATCTTCAAGCGCTTCGAGGAGTGCAACTGGTGCTACCGGAACCGGTACACCGACTTCGAGCAGGAGACCTATCCGCCCTACGAGAGCCACACCGTCCCGCTCACCCCTGGCTCCTGCCCCGCCATGGGTCCCGCCCCCACGCACACTCCCGCCTCGGTTCCCCGACGGCTGCTTCCCGTCGTCGAGGCCACCACACGGTCGTCGACATGTGGCAGCTAGTCGCGGATGACTTCTGAAAGGACTCCACCGATGCACCGGGAAAACTGGCCTGCCTGGCCGGAGATTGACGAATCGTCGTTGCAGGCGCTGTCCGCCGCGATGCTGAGCGGCCGGCTGTCCGTCAGCGGAGCGAAGAGCGCCTGGGCGTCGCGCAACCGGCTCGCCGCGGACCGGCTCGCCGCCATGACCGGCCGGCGGCACGCGGTCCTGACGACCAACGGCTCCAGCGCGATCGTCGTGGCGCTGCACGCTCTCGGCATCGGCCCGGGAGACACCGTGCTGCTGCCCGCCACCACATGGGCGGGATGTGCCACGTCCATCCTCAGGGTCGGCGCCACCCCCGTCTTCCACGACGCGTCGCCCGACTCCCCCTGCGGACCTGTGGGGGACGTGGCCGGCACTCCCTCGGCGATTCTGGCCATCCACCTGTACGCCCAGCACTGCGACATCGATGCCTTGCGCGCGCGCCACCCGGGCGTACCGGTCATCGAGGACGCGTCACACAGCCAGCTCGCGCTGATGTCCGACGGCCGCCGTATCGGCTGTCTGGGCGATGTCACCATCATGAGCTTCCAGGCGACGAAGGTGCTCACCTGCGGTGAGGGAGGGGCCCTCCTCACCGACGACCCCGAGATGGCCGCACGTCTGCAGTCCGCGGTAATGGACTCCCGGCGGTTCACCGACGAGGTGGCCGCCACCGCCACGCATGACCTGGTCGCCGCCGGGCGCCTGCACGGCGCCAATCACGCCCTGTCGGAGACGGCCGCGGGTCTGCTGCTGGATCAGCTGGGCAAGTTCCCGGCCCAGGCCCGGCGTCGGGCCGAAGGCGCCACGTCCTTCGTCGAGCATCTGGCGGGGTCGGGGTGGCTGCCCCGGTACGATCCCGGGGCCCTCGCCTCCGGCGCCTTCTACGGCATGGCGCTGCGCGTCCCCGAAGGCGCGGGCACCCCCGAGGAGGTGGTCGCCGCCGTCCAGGAGAAGACCGGCCTGGTGCTGGACCGTGTGTATCCGCCGATTCCGGAAAGTTCGTTGTACCGGCCGGACACGGTCAAGCAGTATCTGGCGGCCTCAGGGAGCACGGAGCGGCCGGTCCCGGTCTCGGGCACCTGGCACACGCGGTACGTGGTGGTGCCGCACCAGGCGTTCCTCGCCCCCGCCGGGACGGTCCGGTCGCTGGCCGAGGTGCTCGTCGCGCTGGAGAGCGGAAGCGAGGCCGCCTTCACCGTGCCGGCCACCGCACCGACCGTCGACGTCGTCGTCATCACCACCGGCGACCGGCCGACGATCAAGGAGGCGCTCGCCAGCGTCGCCACGCAGGACACCGGGGCGACCGTGCGGATAACTGTCTGGGTCGACAGCCCCGAGACCGCACTTCTTGACCTAGACATGACTGCTCCCGACCGGGTCGTCCGCATCTCCACCGACTCGCTGCCCGCCCGTTCGGTCGAGCGCATCGGCATGCTGCGGGAGCTCGCCGTACGGGCCTGCGACGGTGACTACGTCGCCTTCCTCGACGACGACAACATGTGGGAGCCCGACCACCTTTCGAGTCTGCTCGCCCTGGCCGAACAGGGCTCCCCCGCCGTGCACTCCTGGCGGGCGCTCATCAGCGCCGGGGGCGACCCTGCCACCGTGGACCGCTTCCCCTGGCTCTCGCCGGGCGCCGCGGCCGTCGAGCGCCTCCAGGCTCTCTCCCCGCTGGGCGTCATGGACACCGGCAGCCCGGTCGTCCGGGACAGCTCCGACTTCGTGCACGAGGACGCCCAGGGCATGGTCGACATGGGTGAGTGGCTCTTCGACCGCCGGCTGCTGCAGACGCTCCGCCTGCACCGGCCACGCACCCCCCAGGAGGCCGAGCAGCGCGTGGGTGAGGACGACATCCTTCTCGAACAGCTGCGGGCCCTGCACGTCCCCATCGCCTATACCTGCAGGCCCACCCTGCAGTACCGGCTCGGCGGCATGTCCAATCTCGAGTTCGGACCCGCCCTATGACGGGCCCGGACACCCCGGCAGCACGGGCCTCGGTCCCGGGCGCCCATGTGGCCGTGGTGGGCGGCGGCCGATGGGGCAGGATCCTCACTCGTACCCTCGTCGCCCACCCGCTCGTCGAGCGGATCACCGTGGTCACCCGGCAGAACCGGGACAGGTTCGAGCGCCGGCTGGCCGAGTCCCGCGCCGGCGAGCGGGGGGACCCGGCCCGGATCACCGTTGCCGCCGACCTGTCCGAGGTACGGGGCGTGACGGCGGCCGTGGTGGCCACGCGTGCCTCGGAACACTTCGCCGCTGCGGCCGCCCTGCTGCGGGGGAAGGTGCCCGTCCTGGTGGAGAAGCCGTTCGTCGAGACGGCGGCACAGGAGCGCGAGCTCATCGAGCTGGCCGCCGAGCACCGCGTCGCCCTGGGCATCGACCACGAGTTCCTGCTAGCCGCCTGGGTGGAGGAACTCCGCGACCTGGTGGCCGGCATGCCCGCGCCCACACAGGTGGGTTTCGTCTGGCACGAGCCGCGCGAAGTGGTCCGGCACGGGGAGCGACGCCGCACGGACCTGACCGTCTCCGCCTGCCGTGACTTGTTTCCGCACGTACTGAGCGTGCTGACCACGGTGTTCGGTCCCGGTGAACTGTGCTTGGACAGTGCGACGCCGCGCTTCGCGGACGACGGGTTCGACGCCGCCTTCACCTGGGGCGGGGTCGCTGTGCGCTGCCGGATCCTGCGCAACGCCCCCGCACAGGTCCGGGAACTCACCATCGGCTACCGCGACAGTCCGACGTGGGTCGTCGACTGGCGTACCGAGCCGGCGGTGCTCACCGGGCCGCAGGGGCAGACGGTGCTGGGAGCGGGCGGCCCCCGCACGCTCGATCTCGCCGTCGACTCCTTCCTGCGCCACGTGTCCGACGCGGCCGGTGCATCCGAAGGCTCCGACGGGTGGGCGCGGTGGCCCCTTGCGGCCAGGGCCGCGGGGCCGGTGCTCGAAGGGGTTCGCTCGGTGGAGGACGCGCTGGCCGGTCAGGCCCAAAAGGCCGTCCTGGACGCGTGCTGCCGGCCCGAGGCCGACGGTGAGGCCGCAGCGGCCGCCCTGATGCGGTATGTCGCCGAGCCCCTGGAGCGCACGGGTCTGGCTGTTTCCGCGAACGACTGGGACACGGTGAGGGAGCACGCCGGGAAGCTGGTGACGCTGGCCCGCCGGTACAGCACCGAGCCCTTCACACCGCTGGAGGACGCCCGGGCCGAGTTGCGCATGGACCGTGGGTCCTTCGCCCGGCTCGTGGAGGTCCTCCGCACCACGCCGGCCGTCCGGGAGTCGGTGGTGCGGGGGCCCGCCGCCAAGTACTGGACCAACACGGTCCTGCCGCTGGAACGGGCCGGTGCCTTCGACGCCGTACTGGAGAACAAGCCGGCCTTCCCTGCCCGCATTGGTCTGTATCCCGGCCCGACCTGCATGTTCCGTTGCAGCTTCTGCGCCAGGGTGACCGGCGCCCGCTATCATGCGGCCGACCTGGCGGAAGGCAACGCCGCGCTCGCCTCCGTCATCGACGAGGCTCCCACGGCGGACCCGTTCACCTTCTACGTGTCGGGTGGTCTGGAGCCCCTGACCAATCCGGGCCTGGGCAGCCTCATCAGTCGCGCGGCGGAACGCGGCTTCTCCGTGTCGCTCTACACCAACTCCTACGCCCTCACCGAGCACGCCCTGAGGCGTCAGCCGGGGCTGTGGCGGGCCTTCTCGATTCGGACCTCGCTGTACGGAACGGACGAGGAGGAGTTCCGTACGACCACGACGCGCGCAGGCGCCTTCGAACGCGTCACCAAGAACATCCAGGACTTCCTGCGCCTGCGCGCCGAACGCCACGAGCCGGTGCGGGTCGGGCTGAACTACGTGGTCCTTCCCGGTCGGGCCGCCCGAGTGGTCAAGGTGATCGAGTACATCGCGCGTCTCAACACGGCCTCCTCCGAGCGGCCGGTGGACTTCCTCACGCTCCGTGAGGACTACAGCGGTCGTCCCCAAGGAATACTCGCGGAGAGCGACCGGTCGGAGCTTCTGGACGCGCTCTGCCTGGCAGAGGAACGGGCCCGTGAGCTGACGCCGACGCTGGACATCGACTTCGGTTATGCGCTGCACAGCATCAGGGCGGGTGCGCCGGGGCATCTGCCCATGCCCTCGCACACCACGATACGGCCACGGGGATATCCGCAGGTGTCCGTCGTCACGGACCTGCTCGGTGACGTGTACCTGTACCGGGAAGCAGCCTTCCCCGACCTCCCGGGCGCACAGCGCTACATCATCGGCCGGGTGCAGGCCGGAAGGACGAGCCTGGCGGACATCATGGAGGCGTACACCGCCAAGGACGAAGGTGCCAGTCCGCGCGACGGGGACCAGGTGTTCCTGGATGCCTTCGACCAGGTGGTCACCGCGCGCATGCGCCAGCTCGAGTCCGACATCGCGGCGGGATGGCCGGCCCACCGGGGCCTGCTGCGCTGAACATCCGCACTTGTGATGGGTGCCCCTCATTACTGCCCGCTCCTTGAGCGTGAGGAGAGACTGCGCATGTCTGTTGACCCACCCGGCATCGGCCACCATGCCGAGGCCTTCCGCTCGCACGGTTACGCGCATCTGCGTGGTGCGCTCGGCTCCGAGGAACCCCTCTCTGTCAGCCTTGGGTGAGACGCCCCGCTTCGTCGGGTTAGCCTGAGAGGGCACGACAGGAGAACCACCCCCTCATGACCAGCACCAACCCCGCCGAGCCCGACCCGGCCCCCAGGCCGAAGCGCCGTTCCTTCAGCCCGGAGTACAAGCTGCGCATCGTGGCCGAGTACGACGCCGCACCCAAGAACGAGAAGGGCGCCGTCCTGCGCCGCGAGCGCCTTTACCACTCGCACGTCAAGGAATGGCGGGCCGCGCGGGATGCCGGGGCGCTGGAGAAGCTGGTCGACCAGCGCACCAGTCCGGCCCGGCCCAAGAAGTCGGCCGCAGAGACGGAGAACGAGAAGCTGCGCCGCCAGGTGGAACGGTTGGAGAAGGAACTGGCCCGGAACAAGGCCGCGTTGGAGGTCATGGGAAAAGCTTCCGCGCTCTTGGAAATGATCTCCGAGGGCGCGGACTGAGAGCCGCAGCCGACCCGGTGGTCGACGACGCGTTCGCCGGCATCGAGGGCGAGGTGGGCATCACCGCGGCCTGCCGGCTGACCGGCCGCTCCCGGGCCACCCACTACCGCCGGCTCCGTCCCTCACCACCGCGCAGGCCCCGCTCGCCGCAGGTCCAGCCCTCGGCCCTGACGGCAGAGGAACGGGCTGCGGTACTGGAGCTGATGAACAGCGTCGAGTACGCCGAGCTGCCGCCCGCGCAGATCTGGGCCCGCGAACTGGACGCCGGGCGCTACCACTGCTCGGTCTCGACGATGTACCGGATCCTGCGCGAGAAGGGGCAGGTGGGCGAGCGCCGCCGCCAGGCCACCCACCCGGCGAAGACGGTGCCCGAGCTGGTGGCCACCGCCCCGTCGCAGGTGTTCACCTGGGACATCACCAAGGCGGCCGGACCGGTCAAGGGCGTCTGGTATCACGCCTACGTCGTCATCGACATCTTCAGCCGCTACGTCGTCGGCCACACCGTCGAGCGGGCCGAATCGTCCCAGCGGGCCGAGGAGTTGATCCGCGAGGCCATCGTCCGCAACGGCATCGTGCCGAGGACCGTGCACGCCGACCGCGGCACCTCGATGACCTCCAAGAAGGTCTCGCAGTTGCTGATCGACCTCGGCGTCACGCGGTCGCACTCGCGGCCGAAGGTCTCCAACGACAACCCCTACGGCGAGGCCCACTTCAAGACCACGAAGTACATGTCCGACTACCCCGAACGGTTCGATTCGCTGGCCCATGCCCGCGAGTGGTTCGACGCGTTCATCGCGTACTACAACCACGAGCACCGGCATTCGGGGACCGGCTGGCACACGCCCGCCAGCGTGCACTTCGGCACCGCCGAGGAGGTGCGCGACCAGCGGGCCGTCACCCTTGCCGAGGCATACGCCCGCCACCCCGAACGCTTCGGCCGCCGTCCCCGACCACCCCGGATACCCCAGCAGGCATGGATCAACGACCCAGCCAGACGCAGGGAGCCCGCGCCACAAACCTCATAGCGCCACGACCGTCTCACTGGACTTGAAATCTTCCGGGAGGTGTCGTTGACCAAGGAACGGCCCCGGCCGCGCCATCGAAAGGCGTGGCCGGGGCCGTTCGCGCAGCAGGGCTTCAGCCCTTGCGGAGGCGCACCGCTGCGGTCTCGCTCACCCGGGCGGTCGTACCGTAGTTGGGGTCCGTCGCCGAGGCCTGGGCCATGACTTCGACGTCACCCTTTTGGAACGGGGTGGTTCCGGTCGGGTCCGCCGTCGCCGTCCATGCGGCCGGAGTGCCTGGCGCGCAGTCCACCGAGGTGGAGTACGAGCCCTTGATGAGGACCCGCTTTGCGACCTGCGTGACGGTGCCCGACACGTTCACCCGGACCGGCTCGCTGCAGCTCACCGTGCCGTGCACGGTGGCCTTGCCGTTCAGTGTGCTGGCGGTACCGTCGAGCGCAAGGTTCAGACCGAGGTCGAGCTCCGCGGGCGGTGCCGGGTTGTCGATGTGGACCTCGCCACGCAGGGCGGCAGTGCCTCCCTCGCAGTGCTGCTCGAACGTGGCGTCGAGCCTCTGCACGTAGCCGTTGGGCCCGAACACCACGTCGGAGACGGTGAAAGAGCCGGTGAGAGTGTTGCAGCCGCGACCGTTGCCACTGAGGTCGAGTCCGGGCTCGGCGGCCTCGTTGAACGGGTAGCGGGTGGCGCCGGTGTACTGGCCCGGTGCCAATGCCTGACCGGACGGGGCCGCGAGGTCGAGGTACCACCAGTCGCCGTTCGCCCCGTCGACCGAAAGCGAGATGACCCTGTTGTCGGTGCTGCTCGAGACGTCGACCCTGTCCTGCGACGCGGTGGAGTAGGAGTAGGACTGTCCACCGCTGATGTAGTCGCCGGCGTCGCCGCTGAAGCTGAGCGATCCTGATTCGGCGGGCTGGGCATGGGCAGCGGGGCTCGCGAGGAGCCCGGTGGTGCCGGCGGCCAGCGTCAGAGCCATCGTGAATACGACGGCGACGCGGCCGAGAACGCGTCTGGGCGCGTTGAATGTCATAGGCGTCTTCCCCCTGGGGACGAATGATCCGGTGCCGGCGGAAGGTCTCTTCCTGGGCCCCGGCGAGTGTGGCAAGCGCCGAGGCGGAAGGCAACCTATATGTCTCCCAAGGTAGTTGGGGTGATGGACTGCCTGGCGCCCGGTAACCAGCCCGTTCCCTCTTATCGCCAGGGCTCGCAGTCTTTCGTGTTGGTGCGGCGGTGGCGCGAGGCCGGCGGGGACCTGGTCGAGATCGCACCCGGTCCAGATGGTGGGGGTGAAGAAGTCCTCCGGTGCGCGGGCGAAGGAGCCCATCGAGCGTCCGGGGCTGCGGGCTCGCTCCAGCATCCCGACCAGGGCCAACACCGCGCCGGATCGCTGACACAACACTGAAACCACACCGCCGAACCGACGCGGATCATCACGGGTTCGAACCACACGGAACACAACCCGCCCCGGACGAACCTCCGAGCCCGGGGCGTCGGGGACGGCGCTTTGGCGCCCTGCCCCGGACCGGCAGCGCCGCCGCCCGGAGCACCGCCTGGGGCATTGTCACGTTGGCGGCGATCGATGAGGACTGGAACTGGCGCGGTCACGTTGGCTGACAGGATGGGAGGATCCTCGGGCTGGTCACGGTGGAGGGGGACCGCCCGTGGACAGCGCGCCGTCGTACAGGGGGCACCGGTATCCGGTCGAGGTGATCTCGCACTGCGTGTGGCGGTCCTTCCGCTTCCCGCTCAGTTTCCGGGAGGTCGAGGAGCTGATGCTGGAGCGCGGCGTGAGCGTCTCGTGCGAGACGGTGCGGCGCTGGTGCCCGAAGTTCGGTCAGCAGTACGTCAGCGGCCTGCGCCGCCGGCGGCCCCGGCCCGGCGACACGTGGCATCTGAACGAGGTCTTCATCAAGCTCAACGGTGAGCAGAAATACCTGTGGCGGGCTGTCGACCAGGACGGGATGGTGCTGGACATCCTGGTGCAGAGCCGCCGGGACACGGCCGCGGCCCGGCGCTTCTTCCGCACGCTGCTGACGAAGACGGGCGAGGTGCCGCGAGTGATCGTCACGGACAAGCTCCGCTCCTGCGGCGCGGCCCACCGCGAGGTCATGCCCTCCGTCGAGCACCGTTCCCATGAGGGCCTGAACAACCGGGCCGAGAACAGCCACCAGCCCACCCGGCAACGCGAACGGGCCATGAAGGGCTTCCGCAACGTGGGCGCCGCGCAGCGGTTCCTGGCCGCGTTCAGCGGCATCTCACCCCACTTCCGGCCCCGCCGACACCTGATGACCGCGCACGACTACCGAGCCGAGATGTCCGTCCGCTTCGCCGTCTGGGACCAGATCACCGGCGCCGCCGGCCGGCCCGCCGCGGCCTGAGCCCGGAGCCGGAACCCGGCTCCACCACACCCGACACACCGTCAGGCGCTCGCACACTCAACAACGTGACAACGCCAGAACAGTGCCTCCGGCGGGGGATCGGCCCGCACCGGGATGGAGGGGGCTCCGTACCCGCCCGCGGGGCCGTTGTGGTGTGCGTGGGGTGTCGGGGGCTGAGGAACACCGGTGGGACGATGTGCACCGACTGAGGAATGAGGAGA
>NZ_JBFAKH010000135.1:0-12475 GCF_040655635.1 Streptomyces sp. NPDC050388 | reverse complement strand
AGCCGGGCAGAACCCCCGCAAGGGCCGTTCCCACACCTGGCAGGACGTCGAATCCGAGGTCTGCGACGTCATCGTCACCGGCATGGTCGCCCTGACGCGCATGAACCCCGACGCGGAGGCGGTCTTCGCCAAGCACCTGCGGCGCATCGCGGACCGCGATCTGAGCGGGGCCCGTGGGCTGACCACCGGCCATCCCGCACAGGCACAGTTCCCACACCCGGGCGGTGCGCCGAGCACCTCCGAACCCGCCTGACGAGGCCCGGAAGGAACGCTGTGGTCCACACTTCACAAGACGCCCGAGCAAGCGGAGCGTACGAAGCAGGCGAGGCCGGCGCGTACTGGGAGCCTCTGTGGCGATCCGGCCGCCGCTACCGGAGCATCGACGCGCCGGAGCGAGAAGCCCTGAGCCGGCAGGTAGGCATCGGTCGTGGGAGACCCGCCCTCGACATCGGCTCCGGAGACGGGGCACTCGTGCAGGCGCTTGCCGAACTCGGCTACCGGCCGACCGGGATCGACTGCGCACCCAGCGCGCTCTCCACCGCCCGTCATCGGCACCCCGGCCTTGACTTCAGGCACTTCGACTTCGACACCGACGACCTGCCCGAACCGGCGTTCGCCCTCATCACCTGCCGACTAGTCTACCGCTGGATCCAGGACAAGCACGCCTTCCTGTCCCGGGTGCGGCAACTCCTCGCCCCCGGCGGCATCTTCTGGGTGGCCACTTCCGTACGCAGCCCCCGGCACGACGAGGCCAAACCGTGGGAAATCGAGGTCACAGAGGTGGAACTCCTCACCGCCGGCTGGGCCCGGGCGGACGTGACACAGCTCGACGAGTCGTACCACTGCTTCGCCCTGCGCCCCTGACTCCGCTCGCTTCACCTTCGCCGTCCGAAAGGCCCACCGTGACGACTCCGCCCGCCACCGAACTCGACGAAGCGAGCGAGCCACGCCGCCGGCTCGCCGACCAACTCCACGCAGCCGGCCACATCCGCACCACCGCGGTCGAGAACGCCTTCCGCACCGTGCCCCGGCACGCCTTCGCCCCCGACGTCCCGATCCACAAGGCGTACGCCAACGACATCATCCCCACCCGCCACACAGCCGACGGTCGAATCATCAGTTCCGTGTCCGCGCCCTGGCTGCAGGCCGACATGCTCGAAGCCGCCCGCATCCGGCCCGGCCACCGCGTCCTGGAGATCGGCTCCGGCGGCTACAACGCCGCCCTGATCGCCGAACTCGTCGGCCCCACCGGCAGCGTCACCACCCTCGACATCGACCCGGCCGTCACCGACCACGCCACCCGCTGCCTGGCCCGGACCGGATACGATCGCGTCCGCGTGGTCACCGCCGACGCCGAACACCTCCCCGCCGGCATCGTGCCGGACGGCGGCTTCGACACCATCCTGGTCACCGTCGACACCTGGGACCTTCCCTGGATCGACGCTGTCGCCGACGGCGGACGCCTCGTCGCCCCGCTGCGCCTGCACCAGTACACCTGGGCCATCGGCTTCACCAAGCGCGACGGGGCCCTGCACAGCGACGAGCCGCTCATCGTCTGCGGCTTCGTCGCCATGCAGGGAGCCGGCGCCTGGAACACGAACCGGCGCACCGTCCCGGGCACCGGCGTTCACCTGTCCTGGGAGGACGGCACCCCACTGCCCGTCGACCAACTCGCCCCGGCCCTCACCCACAAGCCGGTCGTGGCGCACACCCACGTCACCGTCGGCGGCCAAGAGCCCTTCGACGCCCTCACCCTCTACCTGGCCGGCGCCCTGCCCGGCTTCTGCCGCCTCACGGCCGACCCCGACGGCGACAACGGAGTCCTCGACCCGCCGCCCCGGCACCGGCCCGGCGCCGCGATCGTCCGCGGCCCCTCCCTCGCGCGCCTGGCCACCGAACGCATCTCCGACGGCGACGACGGCAACGGCGTGTACGAGCTGGTCGTCCACGGCTACGGGCCCCACGGCCACCTGGCCGCCCAGGAGATGGCCGAACAGGTCCAGCACTGGCAGCGCAACCACCGCGCTGCCCTCTGCCCGCGGATCACCGTCCATCCCCTGGCCAACGCCGGTCCCGCGCCCGCGACCGACGATCCGCACGTCTTCGTCAAGAAGCACACCCGTGTCGCAATCGACTGGCCGATCGTTCCCGGCACGGCGGCCCTGCTCACCGACGACGAGGGCCGCTACCTGCTCCACCTTCGGTCGGCGAACAAGCCGATCTGCGATTCTGTGAGGGTCCTGCGTGCAACCGACTCAGGCTGCCGTCATCTCCGCAGCTCAGATGGCCTTGGCCTCAAGGTAGAGACTGCAACACATGTAGTGCAAGCGCCGTCACTCAAACGAGTTCGTTGTCCCCGACGGTCGGTCGATCTTCACTGAGCCCTTTCCAACCTGCCTCTGAAGTTCGGCAGTTGGGGTGACAACATGGTGAAGCCCCTGGTAGATGGGTTTTCGACCAAGAAATCCGTCTCCGCCAGAGGCTTCACGTGCTTGTTTACCCGTCCGGGCTGGACGTGTCCAGCTCTGCCCTCCGTTTCCTCACGCAGCAGTTGCGGCGGCACCGCCGTGCGATCGGTTCCCGTTGACGGCGGCTGAGCGCCGGCCGCCAGGCCCTTCTCACGCTCGCCCACCTGCGGGTAGGCCACACGTATGCCCAGCTCGCGGCCGGATTCGGCGTCGGCACCACCACCGCTTACCGGTATGTCACCGAGGCCGTCGACCTCCTGGCCGCCCTCGCGCCCACCCTGGCCGACGCCGTTCGGGCTGCGTCGGTGAAGGCGTATCTGCTCCTGGACGGCACGTTGCTGCCGATCGACCGCATTGCCGCGGACCGGCCGTTCTACTCCGGAAAACACAAGAAGCACGGGATAAACGTGCAGGTCCTCGCTGATCCCTTCGGCGGACTGCTGTGGGCTTCACCGGCCCTGCCCGGCGCCGTCCATGACGTCCGCGCGGCCCGCGAGCACGGCATCGTTGGCGCCCTTGCCGAGGCCGGCATCCGGTGCTGGGCGGACAAGGGTTACCGGGGTGCCGGCGGCACGGTCCGCATCCCGTGCTGGGGACGGTGGGAGGCCCTCTCCGCAGGCCAGAAGGCGGTGAACCGGTCCCACGCGAAGATCCGGGCACTCGTTGAGCGGGCCGTCGCCACCCTCAAGTCCTGGCGGCTTCTGCGCAGACTGCGGTGCTCGACCACCCGGATCACCAGCCTCGTCCAGGCCGTCCTCACCCTGCATCTGACCAGCTCAGAGTGAAGATGGAAAGGGCTCACTGCCTCGACGAGCAGCCCGAAAAACGCCTCGGCGCATGGGGCCGTGGCAACGAGAACGATGAAGCCCCGGGGCCAGCCTGTAGGTGCTACATGGAGACGTGACGTGCCATCATGCGAACTGCGGACGGAACCTGGCAGACTGGCACCCGGCTCGCATCTGTCACCTACACAGTCGTCAATGGGGGAAAAATGACTGGAGTTGAAGTGATCTTGACTGCGTTGGCCGCTGGCGCCACGGCAGGGATCACGGACACTGCTACTGACGCTGTACGCCAGTCCTACGATTCGTTGCGTGAACTGGTGAGGCGCCGGCTGGCTGGGCGCGGCGAAGAGGCAGCTCAAGTCCTGGACGCCGAGGAAGTCGAGCCGGACGTGTGGCAAGCGCAGCTTGGTGAACACCTGATCGCGACGGGAGCCGACCGTGACGAGGTGGTTCTTCGAGCCGCCCAAGCGCTTCTGACGCAACTGGAGCAGCAGGTCGGACCGGTATCGAAGTACAGCATCGACGCTCGAGAAGCCAAGGGCGTGCAGACCGGTGACCACAACACGCAAACTAACACCTTCAACTGACGGGTCTGAGGGTGGAAAGCGGTGAGTTGACGTCGAGATCGGTCGATGCTCGCGGATCCAATGCCGTGCAAGCGGGCGATGGAAATCTGCAAATCAACACGTTCTTGACGCGAGACCACGCGGCGGAAGCGATCCCGGACCTTGAGCAGTGGCCAACAGTCCGAGACCTGGACAAGCCGATTCAGCTGGGAGTGCACCGGACGGCCCGCGGCCAGCAGGGCGAGCCAGAATTGCCACCGTATGTAAGCCGTGATACGGATCCCGAGTTACAGCGGGCTCTACGCGAGGTGTCTGCCGACGGGGGTATGGTCCTGCTCGCCGGTGAATCCACTGCCGGGAAGTCCCGCTCCGCCTATGAGGCAGCTCGCAAAGAGCTACCTGGTTTCCGTCTGCTGCATCTTTCTCCAAACGACCTGGCAGTTGGCCTGAGTAAACTTCGCCTGGGAAGACAGGTAGTTGTCTGGCTCGATGACTTGGAGCGCTATCTGGGGCCGAGCCGTCTGACTTCGCCTCGGCTGAGACTGCTGCGCAGCATGCACGCCGTAGTCTTGGCGACGATCCGGGCTGAAGAATACGCCAAGTTCAGTTCACGTTTGCGGTACTCCGCAGACCGAGAGCAGTACGAACTTGGGCTCGCTGGGGCGGAGGTCATCGCCCAGGCCGACCACGTCGTACGCATTGAACGACACTGGTCGGCATCTGAGAGGCAGCGCGCGACTCTCATCCAGGACACGCGCATCTCGGAAGCTCTGAGCCGTGCTGACGAATACGGAGTGTGCGAGTTTCTCGCTGCTGGACCCGACTTGTTCACCGAGTGGTTGAACGGCTGGGCACCTGGCAGGAATCCCCGGGGAGCAGCACTCGTTGCCGCTGCGGTTGATTGTCGGCGTGCGGGGATGTACGGACCGTTGCCCGTATCGCTCCTTGAGGAGCTCCACGGGCACTACTTGCGGGCCCGTGGGGGTGCTCGTTTACGCCCGGAGTCATTCGAAATGGCACTCCAGTGGGCCTCACAACAGGTACGCGCAACGAGCAGTTTGCTGCTTCCGACAGAAGTCGAGAACGAGTACTTGCCGTTCGACTACTTGGTGGACACGCTGCAGCGGGACCCGGACGCAGCACCTCTGCCCGAAGCGGTGTGGCGGTCGGTGGTGTCCTACGTCGATGACGAGGGGCGCTTCGACGTAGGTACAGCGGCATTCGATCAGATGCAGTTCGATGTCGCCGAAGACATTTTCCGTGATCTTTATACTCGCGGACAAGGCGCTGCCGGCCCCCGCCTTTGCATGTCGCTTGCTTATCAGGAACGCTTCGATGAGGCCGAGGAGCACTTTCACACCTATTCGGATTCGACTGACTCTGAACCCGAACTGATCGCAATTTCTGCCATTTTTTTCGGCCACTGCTTTCAAAATTCAGGGAATCAAGAGAAGGCCGAAGAATACTATCGGATCGCCTATCGCGCTGATGACAGTCAAGACAAATCGTTCCTTGGCTCATTGCTCGCAGACCAGGGAAGGCTTGACGAGGCTGAGCAGTTCCTCCGCGCATCGGCCGAACTGGGGCATGCGGAGTCCGCATACAGACTGGCTGGTATTCTTGAACAGCTAGGCAGGAAGGAGGAGGCCGCACCGTGGTACCGAAAAGGGGCCGACGGTGGGAACGTCAAGGCCATGCTGGCCATGGGATTGATGACTCGCCAAATAGGGGACTATGCGAGTTCGGACGGCTGGTTCAGGAGGGCAAGCGAATCGGATGATTCCGATCTCTCCGGCACGATCTTCCTTGCGCAATCGCTGACCGAGCGAGGAGAGTACGCCCAAGCTGAACCGTTGTGGCGAAGGGGCGCCGAAGCCGGAAACATAGTCGCGGCCCTAAGTCTTGGCGTTACCCTGCTGCAGATGGAAAGGCCGGACGAAGCCGAACCTTGGCTGCAAAAAGCTGCGGAGTCGGGAGACGCGCGTGCTCTGGAGCCTCTTGGTGTCGCGCTGCATAAGCAGGGCAAGCACGAGAAAGCGGAAGTTTGGTATCGCCAAGCTGCTGCTTCCGGTGATATGAGTTCAACCAAGCGACTCGGCTCACTCCTCGCCGATATGGGACGCACGGCTGAAGCCCAGCCCTTCTTGCTCACAGCCGCGGAAAGCGGAGAAGTCGAAGCAGCGACTCGCCTCGGCTATCTGCTACTCGATCAAGGGGTACCAGAGGGGGAAGTCTGGCTCAGGAAGGCTGCCGAGGCCGACTACTACCCGGCAGCCGCGAGACTTGGAGCCCACCTCCATGAGTGCGGTCGAACGGAGGAGGCGGAGCCGTGGCTGATCAAAGCCGCCGATTTGGGGTCGGCCACGAGTGCGTATTTGCTCGGGTTGATCCTGACCCTCCAGCAGCGGCTGGAGGAGGCGCAGTACCGGTTCCGCCAGGCGGATGAGCTCGGTCATCCGGAGGCAGCGGATCATCTGGAGGCGGTCGGCCGCAGGCTCAATGAGCAGAACGAACTTAAGGATCTTCAACCGCACGAGGAACAGCTGGCGAACGCTGCATTCGCTGCCGGCTTTCAACATCGCAACGAAGGCAGGATCGAGGAAGCCAAGTCCTCACTTCGGGTGGCGGCCGAGTACGGCCATGCTGATGCGGCCTGGCTTCTGAGCCTCACGCTCACCGAGCATGGTGAGCGCGACGAAGGCGAAGCCTGGTTGCGCGCTGCCGCAAAGAGCGGCCGATCTTCGGCCGCCGCCCTGAATTTAGGAATCATACTCAGGGGCCAAGGTCTTCTCGAAGAAGCTGAGTATTGGATCCGGAAGGCCGAGGCTGGCGGGCAGGACTCGGCCGCTCGCGAGCTGGGCGTGCTTTTGCATGATTCCGGCAGGCCCCAGGAAGCCGAGCAATGGCTACTCAAAGCGGCCAACGCGGGCGACACCGACGCTGCCGGGTTCCTCGGTTTCCAACTCAAGGAGCAAGGACGGTTACAGGAAGCCGCCTCACTGCTCTATAAGGCAATGCGAGGTGGATACTCCAACGCCGCGACAGTACTGGGCCTCGTGTGCTTTGAGATGGACCGGTTGGACGAAGCCGTGCAGTGGTGGTCGCATGCAGCCGAGCTGGGCGAACATTTAGGTGCGTACGCCTTGGGGGGTTTCCTGGCGGCACAGGGTCGGAATGAGGAGGCCATCGCGATGTACAGCAGAGCTGCCCAACTGGGCGATACCGATGCGGTTGAGCAAATAAGAGCCTTGCGTAAGCATTACTGAGCTTGCCAAGGCGGCCCCCGTGATGTCTCGGGGGTGGTCATCAGCTTGCTGCTGCCGCAGCACCTGCGCCGACTGCTACGGCTACCGTCCAGGGCCAGCCGGTCCTGGACCAGCTCTCTTCCTGCTCAATCGGAATTGAGGTCGGATTCTTCATCCCGTTGGCGGGCCGTTGAGTCGAGCCATGTACTCACGGTTGACGGCTCGGGCGGCATCAAGATCTTCCTGGCACTCTTCGAGCTGTCGGCGTAGTTCGACCGTCTCCTGCTCCAGCTCGGTGATGTGGATCTGCAGCTGGTTGATGTCTGCCGCCGGGCCACCCAGTCCCGCCTCGCGCCAGATCTCCTCGCCAAGAACTGCAGACAGTCGTTCGCGCAGCACGCGGTTCTCTTCCGTCAAGCGGGTGTTCCGATCCTGCGCGTTGGCGAGGTCGGCATCAGCGCACGGACGGCCCGCTGTCAGTCCCCCTTCGTAGGCTGGTGTGAGACACCTGAGACAGGAGGGCAACGTGGCCCGCAACGGAATCAACAAGCGCGAGCTAGACAAGTGGGCGAGAAACGTCGTCAAGGAGACCAACAAGAGCCTGGAGCGCGCTCAACGACGGAACCCTCCTCGTGTGTCTGCCCAGCTCGATGCCACCGCCAGCGCGGTCCCCGGCGGTGAGACGACCGAGAGCAGCGGCTATCTGGCCCGGCTGCTGCTGTGGCTGGACAGCAGCGCGAAGCAGAACCCGTCGGCGTACATCAACGTCGCCCCCTTTGTTGAGGAACTCCAGCTAGAGGAAGAAGATCCGACCATCCTCGCTCTCCAACTGGAGCAGCACGGCCTGGTGGAGATCCTCCGTGCCATGGGAGATACCGGCACCCACGTCCATCTCACCGACCCAGGCCGCGTCGCCGTGCGTCAGCTGAAAGACCTGCAGAAGGACCGTGCCGCCCGGATCCGGCACACGATGGACGCCCTGCTGCGGTGGCTCTTCGACACCGCCAGCGACCAGACGCCCGTCGATCCGGCCCTGTTCCTCGCGACGCCCGGCTCGTACTTCGCCGGAACCGAGATCAGCGGGACCGAGCTGCACCAGGCGCTCGCATACCTGACAGAGCACAAGCTGATCGAACACATCGGCACCGACCCCGCCACGGTCGCCATCACATCCTGGGGCGTCAGCTGCGCCCTGTCCGGAGGAAGCGTGCAGGACCACATCAACCAGCCCCGCCCCGGCACCACGTACAACAACTACATGCCGAACGCCAAGGGCGTCATCATGGGCGAGCAGCAGCACTTCACCCAGAACAACACCGACGGCGTCGACCCCACGCTGTTTGCCCAGCTCGCCGGATACATCGGCCAGGTCAGTACCACCCTGGGAATGTCCGACGCGGACCGCGCGGAGCTGGAGCGCGTCGCCCAGGACCTCCACACCGAGGCGACCTCGGGCAACCCTGAGCCGGGCCGCCTGCATCAGATCGCCACGCAGCTCAAGGACAAGCTCCTGGAGGCCGGCACCACCATCGCGGCCACGATGGGAGTACAGATGGCTGATCAGGCCCTCGCCGGACTGATGCAGTAGCCGCTTCCAGCACCACCACGGGCCCGGGGGTCAGCCATGACGCCCCCGGGCTCGGTGAAAGAGGAACAGTGAAGGAAGAGACCGCCGAACAGAACCGCTATTGGCGCGCGATGTTCGCGCTCCCCGCAGCGAGCCGGGAACCTGCTACCGCCGGGCACGCTGTCTTCTGGGACGTCACCGAAGAGATCCTCAAGGAGCACGCACCTGCCGATGGTCCTGAACCCTCTTGTCAGGGGTGCGGCAAGCGCTGGCCGTGCGAGATAGCCGAGTCCGCCATGAAGCAGGTCGGGGTGTGGTCGTGAGCACCCCCGTGCCGCCGTCGGAACCACCGCTACTGCCAGTGCTCCCGCTCACCCACCCCCCGGCGTAGCCTGCTCGAGAGCATGAACCGTGACGATGCGCCTGGTTCGGCACCACACGGTACTGGGAGAGGGGAGCCGGGCATGGCGAACGGCGGGCAGATGGAGACGGCTGCACTGGTGGCGATGCTCAGCGAGCGCGCCTTGGTGAAGGTCAAGCTGGCCCTGGTCGCGGACGCACAACAGTGGCGACTGCACCATGGCCAGGTCACCTTGGACGACAACGCCCCACTGAAGGATCGAGCCTGGCGCTACAGCACGGCAACCTTTCTGGAGCTGCGCCTGCCCGGCCCGACGGTCGCCGCGCTGCTGCGGGGCGACGGCCAGGACGTCCACGGCCTTCGCGTCGTCTCCCCCGACCCGGTGTCCTCCAGCGCCTCCACCTATCGGCTGCGCGGCCAGGAAGAGTGGGGCCGGGTGACCACGCCATGGCCGCGCACCGAGTGGACCATCAACCGGGACACCAGCGCTCCCCAGCCCGGCCACGGCTTACTGGTCGGGGGCGGCCCTTCCTTTCTGAACTTCGACCAGGCGCTTAGCGCCTTCCTTCACCAGCGCCCCCACGACAGCACCGCGGGCCGTGCGGACCTGTGGCGTATCGTCCTGCCGCAGCGTGCGGGCTGGTTTGCGCAGATCACCATCGGGCCCGACCTGCTGACGGCCGTCGTTGACGGTGAGGCCCTGAACGGCGCGGTACTGGAGCTGAGCTGGGCGGCGGGCAACCAGTCCCAGTCCGTCGACGGTGCCGACACCTACCGCTTTCCGCTGCCCCATGGACTCACCCACGAGAGCCTGTTGATGCTCCGCCGCGAGGACCTGTGGCTGGACTGGCGCAGCTTCCCGGCTCCCACATACGGGCGTGCCCGCGACGCCTCGGTCGTCTGGGAGCAGCCCGGACCTGAGCTGGACATCCTCCTGGCGAACGGAGAGGGACAGTACCTGGAGTGCAAACGGGAGGTCCCGGAGGGCGACTCACGGAAGAAGATGCTCAAAACCATCGCCGCCTTCGCATCGCAGGACGGCGGCACCGTCCTCATCGGCGTCCGAGACGACCTGCAGGTCGTGGGCCTGCCCGAGGGAGCGAACGTCGACAAGCAGGTCCTCCAGGTCGTCGGCATGATCCGCGACAACCTGGAGCCGGTGCCGGCCTACGAAACACGCGTGATCGACCACGACGGAAAGACGGTCCTTGCTATCGAAGTCTCCGGTGGGGGCCAGATGTACGCCTACCGCGACGGACAGCGCGCGGAGTTCTACGTCCGCGTCGGCCCGAACACGGTGCCCGCACGCCACCATGAGATCGCCGCCGGATTCCGGCAGGCTCCGACCGTCGCAACGTTCTGAGAGCCGCCGCACCGGCGACGGCGCATGTCGACCGCACCCGGTGCGGTCGACATCGCGCTCACCAGTCGTCGGGGGCGCTGCCCACCCACGCGATCGGCTCGCCGTCGCTGTTGTGGCCCCAGTGCGGTTCCTCCAGCGAGGTCTCGTGCCCTTCGTCCAGGACGCAGATCTGTCCCCAGCGGCCGTGCTTGCCCGAGCAGATCCGGATTAGCACGGCCGCGTCGCCGTCGTGCACCGTGAAGATGGGACGGTCGCAGCCCGGACGACACCGCCGCCGAACTCGGTGAGCAGTGGCTGAAGTTTCCGCATGCCCGCGTGGTCTTGTGTTGCTGAACCTCAGCGGCGTGGTCACACCGGCCTCTACGATGTTCGTTCGGCTGAACCATCTCTGGAGCACCATGCGCCTTGAGCACATCAGAATCGACAACTTCCGTGGCCTGAGCCGTGTGGACATGTCGTTCTCCCGATTCGGGTGCCTGATCGGCGAGAACAACGCCGGGAAGTCGTCGGTGTTCCAGGCGCTCAACATGTTCCTGCGTTCCGGCTCGGCTGCCCAGACCGACTTCCTGAACCCTGCGCGCCCGGTCCGCATCCAGTTGACGTTCGCCGAAATCAGCGATGCCGACCTGCAGCGTCTGGAGGAAGGCCACCGATCCCGCATTGAGGGAGAGATCCACGAGGGGCGCCTGACCCTGGCCCGTACCTACACTGGGCCGGGCAAAGGCGCCATGTGGCTGGTCAAGAAGGTGCCCAGCGACCCCCGCTTCCATAGGAAGGTCCTCGAGGAGGTCATCAAGCCCAAGATCCCTCCGGAGGAGCTTGCGGAGAACGTCCGGCACACCTACCCGCAGATCTACGAGAAGCTGTCCGGAAAGATCACGCGTGTTGCAGTCAGACGGGAGTGGGAGGAACTCGTCTCCGCTCTCACCGACGACGACTACGTAACGGGCGACGAGCCGCTGAAGACGGGCATGGACAAGTCGGTCGCTGCACTGCTGCCGGAGCCGATTTACATCCCGGCCGTGAAGGAACTCAACGACGACGTCAAGACCGGCTCCACGGCAACGTTCGGGCGGCTGTTATCCATCCTGTTCGAAGACATTGAGCACCAACTCCCCGAGCTTGAGTCCTCCTTCGATCAACTGCGCAAGCAGCTCAACGTGGTGAAGGACGAGGACGGCAAAGAGAGGGACAAGCGGCTGCCCGAGGTGCGCCAGATCGAGTCGCTGATCCAGCGCAATCTGCAGGAGTCCTTCCCCCTCGCCAGCGTGCGCCTGGAGATCCCCCCGCCGCGGCTGCGCAGCCTGCTGGAGGAGGCGGAGATTGCTGTTAACGACGGCATCAGCGGGCCGTTCAAGACCAAGGGAGACGGGCTGCGCCGCTCGGTGGCGTTCGCCATTCTGCGCGCCTACGTGGACCTGAAGACCGCTCGGCCTGCCCGGCCCGACAGTGCCCAGCAGCCCTGCCTCCTGCTGTTCGAGGAGCCCGAGGTCTTTCTCCACCCACGCGCCCAGCGCAAGCTCTTCGAGGCCCTGGCGGTCTTCGCCACTTACAACGACGTCCTGGTCAGCACGCACTCATCCGCCTTCTTCGCGCCCGGGGCCACGGGCACATTTGTGAAGGTGGTCAAGGACCACTCGTTGACCCCGCCGACCAGCCGGGCCTGCGTGATCGATCTGTCCGACATGGACGCCCGGGACCAGTTCGAGATCATCACGCACGAGAACAACGAGGCGGCGTTCTTCGCCAGCTCCGTGCTGCTCGTGGAAGGCCCGAGCGACCACATCCTCATCCCGCATATCGCGCGCACTCTGAATCCGGCGTGGGACTTCGACAAGCACGGAGCGGCGATCGCCCGGGTCGAGGGCAAGGGCAGCATCGCGCGGTACCGCAACTTCTTCCGCCGCTTCGACATGCGGGTCGCGGTCGTCGCAGATCTGGACGCGGTGCTGGACGGCTTCGACAAGCTGGGCGCCAGCCGCAACTGCCATGAGCTGCGTGACCGGGTGGTGTCCCGGGTCAACGTGGACTTTCCCCGTGACGTTGGACACTCGATGCTTACGCCGCGAGGGCGTGTCCTTGCTCGTGCCGCTGCCGGATCTCCAGCGGGGTCAGGTAGC
>NZ_JBFAKH010000134.1:0-12510 GCF_040655635.1 Streptomyces sp. NPDC050388 | reverse complement strand
GATAGTTCAGTAGTCAAGCAACGGCATTGACCCGGCACCTCAAAGTGGAACAAGATCGAGCACCGGCTGTTCTCCCACATCACCATGAACTGGCGCGGCAGACCCCTGACCAGCCACGAAGTCATGCTCCAGACCATCGCCGCGACCACCAGCCGCACCGGACTCATCGTCCAGGCCGAACTCGACAGTGGTGAGTACCCCACCGGCATCCGCATCAGCGACGACGAGATCGCTGCCCTGCCCATCACCCGCCATCGCTTCCACGGCGACTGGAACTACACCCTCCACCCCCAGACGGACGCGGCGACCACCGGCAGCACACCGGACGAGGCCCTGAGGGACAGACCGACTCGCCTCACGCGGCGTTTGCTCCAGGACCCGGAACTGACCGGGATGACCCGCCGGCAGCTCAGCGAACTCATCGACGTGTTGACTCCAGCGATGGAAGTTCAACGCGAGCAAGTGCTCCGCACACGTCGAGGCCACGAGCGCCTGGTGGCCCCTGGCGCAGGTGCCAAAGCCAAGCTCACCTCAGCCGACCGGGTCCTGGTCACCGTGCTCCACCTGCGAAAACTCGCGACCATGGACCTCCTGGGCCAGCTCTTCAGCACCACCGCCATGACCATCAGCCGCGCAGCGAAAGACGTCCGCCCGCTCCTGGAAGCCCATGGTGTTTACCTCCCCGCCTCAACAGCCCGTTTCCGCACACGGGAAGACGTCGCCAGGTTCCTCGACCCCGACAAAATCAAGATCAAACCGACGTGTTGATTCCCGGCAAGCCCTTACACCGGCTGCACGGGCCCATTTCCGCCTCCAACGCCTCGTACAAGGTGATCTCCTCCGAGCTGCTCGTCGGGCGGCAGCGCTCGTCTACTCCCGTGTGGTAGACAGTGCCGCGCCCCCTTACGCCGCTGGGCGTCCGCCACCAGCCCGACACGACTACCGTCGTCTCCGACTGGCTCAGTTGACGCTGCACCTGGTCCAGCTCGGCCATCAGTTCCTGCTGGCGTTCGCGGAGCCGTATGCGTACGGCGGTGGCAGATTCCATCTGGCCTGCGGGTCCTCTCACGAGGGCTGAGCGCCTTCGACGCGCTCCGCCTGAACGTACACCGTGGGCCGTGTCCACTGGCCTGATTGGATGGCCGCTCGCCTATCGTCCAGACGTAGGTGAGGACGTCGCGCTCCAGGGGCGGGCGGAGGTCGCACCAGGCCAGGCTGTGGTCGGCGGGGTGGAGCCAGGTCATCTGCTGGTCGGTGAGGAAGTCCTTGCGCGGGCTCAGGGTGAAGTGGTGGGGTGCCGCGCGGCGGAGGGCGTACGGGCCGCCGAGCTCTCCGGTCGTCAGGCGGTGCTTCCCTCCGTCCACCGCACCGGCAGCTGCGGCCGCGCCGTCACTCGTGCTCATGTCCTTGGTCACCAGGGAATCATCTGACACGGCCGGTGCTCCACCATGAGCCACGGGCACCGCGAGCGGGCCCTCCAGGAACAGGCCCACGGGGGCGTCGTCTTCATGCTGTTGGGCTCAGGAAAGGTGTTGCCCCTTGCGCCTCACCTCATTGCCAACGTTGCACAGCAACACATTGGCAACGCTCAGCCGGGTCGGCGCCCTGATCTGCATAAACGGCAGTTTCGCGTTGCGACGAGCTCGTCGCAACGGCGGTTTTCGTTGCCTCCTCCCTTAATCACGCGCTGCAACGACATCGTGACACTCCATGCTGTGTGTCACCCACTTGGCGGTCCCGCTGGGCGGGGCGCCTCTCCCAACCTCCGGGCGAGGAACGGATGAATGGAGAATCGCGTGGATCGGCCATTGTTGCCGTTGAGAACGGCCTTGCTCTTTCTGCTCGCAGCGCTCAGTGGCGTGGCGGCAGGAATGCTGACCTGGCTGGCGGGGGAGGGCGTCGCGCGGGGCGTACTTGCCGGACTCGCCGTCACCGGGCTGTCGATACCGTTCTTCGACCGACTGGTCGCCTCCGGAACCGGCGACGCCTGCGGGGAGGCGCACGACCATGGGTGAATTACGGCCGTTGGGTCAGGACCTGACGCAGGAGTCCCGTGCGCTCGCCGAGGTTCTACGGGAGCTGTTCGGGGGCTGGGTGTGTCGGTGCGCCGGTATGCGGCCAGGCGACAGCGCGACCCTGGCACGTTCTCCCGCTACCTCAACGGGACCCGTTTACCTCCCTGGCCAGTGATCATGGATATGCTCACCGATCTCGCCGCGCACCGGGGCACCACCGTCACCCCCGAGACCATCGAGTACGTACGCGGACTCTACGGGTCGGCGTTCGATGCCAACTCCTCCCCGAAGCACGCGGTCCAGATCATCGAGCGGCAGTTGGCCGACGCTGACCACGTCTCACGCCGTTCCAGCGTCCGCGGCGACGTCCTGGGCGACGCTCTGCTGGACCGTAAGCACCGCATCGCCGACCTGGAGGTGCGACTGAATCAGATGGAAGCGGCGCTCACCGCAGAGCGTGATCGCGCCGGCCAGCTGGCAGCAGCCCACCCTGACGTCTCGGAACTGTTGGGGGAGCGCGATGTCCTGCGGCAGGAGGTGGCTCGGCTGGGAAACGAACTACAGGCGGCACAGGAGCAGCGGGCGGCCGCGGAGGCGCGCTGCGATCTGCTGGAGCGTCAACTCGAAGCCGTCGAACGCTCTGGGGCTCCGCCCTTGCCGCAGCCTCAGCCCATGCCGAAGGTCCTGGTCGTGGACGACCAGCCCGACAACCTGCTTGCCATGACAGCGGTGCTGGAGACCTTGGACCAAGAGCTCGTCACGGTCTCCTCCGGCCGGGACGCGCTCAAGGCCCTGCTCCACCACGACGACTTCGCTGTCATCATCATGGACGTGCAGATGCCGGAGATGGACGGCTACGAGACCGCCGCCCACATCAAGCGCCGGCCCCGCAACCGGGATGTTCCGATCATTTTCCTTACAGCGATGGGCATCGACCCCGAGCACACGGCCCGCGGATACGCGGCCGGGGCGGTCGACTACATCAGCAAGCCCTTCGACCCCTGAGCTCTGCGCGCCAAGGTCGCCGTCTTCACCGAGATCCATCTCGAACGGCGGATCAGTCACCCGGGAGCCCAGGCCCGGGACTACCCGGACCCGAGCGGTCATGATCCCGCCGGTTCCATCCGATCTCCTGTGCAACATCCCGCGAGTTCGCCGTGCTCCTCGGCATGGGGCGGACACCGAGCATTCGGGCGAGGTGAACCGTTCCGGGGCCGGAAGACGGCGTGAGCCCCGCGCTCGTCCTGGCAACCGTGTGATCGATGGGCAACCATTCCTGCGACCCGATGGTCATGTCCGTGCCACCCGCGTACCGGGTGGGCATGGTCAGCTCCGCCTCGGGACGTTCCCGAGGCGCTGGAACATGGGGGGAAACGCCTTCATGCATCACCGCACCACCGTGGCAGGCTTCGCTGGGGCCCTTGCCCTGTCCTCGCTCACGATTCCGGCGGCCGCCCAGGCGGATGACTTCTCGGGCGACATCAGGATCACGAAGGTGGTCGTCAACGGAGGGAAGGACATCGTCCTGGGGACCACGGACGTGAAGACGTTCACCATCGCGGTGACCGCCACGGATGACTCGGGCATCGAGACCGGAAACACCTTCCCGGTCATGTGGCACACGCCCCTCCCGAACGGCGACTACTACGGTCTCGTGGGCCCCGACGACATCGCGGGCAAGTGCGTGCGCCAGAGCTTCACCACGACCACCTGCACCTACACGCTGAAAATCAACCCGCGCATCCACCCCCAGGACAACACCACGGCCGGGACCTGGACCGTGAGAGCCCACGCCCTGGCCAACGACGGTGACTACATCACCAAGGATTCCGCCGGCAAGGCGAAGGTCCTGCGCAACTCCAGGCTGACGGTCAACGCCTCGCCGGAGCCGGTGAAGAAGAACAAGACGATCACCGTCACGGGCAAGCTGACCCGTGCCAACTGGGAGACCTACAGGTACGCCGGCTACACGAACCAGGCGGTGAAGCTGCAGTTCCGCAAGAAGAACTCCAGCACCTACACCACCCTCAAGACCCTCAAGACCAACTCGACGGGCAACCTGAAGACCACCGTCAAGGCCTCCGTCGACGGCTACTACCGCTTCAACTTCGAGGGCACCTCGACCACCCCGGCCGTCAAGGCCGCCGGTGACTTCGTCGACGTGCAGTAAGCAACGATGAAGCATCCACGGCGCCGGGTCCCCTCAGCCGAGGCCCGGCGCTGTGTTGTCTCCGAGCGGCCCGGCGTCCGGAACGACGAAGGGCCGGCCTGGGAGGGAACCCCTTCTGACCCTGCTGTCGCTGGCTCTTACAGATCCCACTCGTCGGCCAGCAGCCCCAGGAGCCGCTGCTGCCGCTTCTGCAGCAGTTCCGGCACCCTGCGCCGCTCGAAAAGTCATCGGCGCAGGTGGGAGTGGTGCGGTTCGGCCCTGGGATCATGCCCGCGTGATCGTGTCCCTGCTATACAGGGCGACCCGGAGGCTGCTGTCCGTCCCGTCGGTGCTGCTGCGCCGTGACACCGCGAAGGACGCCGAGTTGCTCGTGCTGCGGCATGAGAACGCCGTCCTGCGCCGGCAGCCGGCCGGCCCGGTCCGCTACGAGCCGGCCGACCGGTTATGGTTCGCCGCCCTGTCCGTGCTGATACCCCGGCGACGCTGGCGCGAGGTCTTCCCGGTCACCCCAGGCACCTTGCTCGCCTGGCATCGCAGGTTCATCGCTGCCAAGTGGGATTACACCACACGCCGACGCACCGGACGCCCGCCCACCCCAGCGGCAGTCAAGACGCTCGTTCTGCGGCTGGCCCGGAACAATCCGAGGTGGGGGCACCGGCGGATCCAGGGGGAGTCGGCCCGACTCGGGCATCGGATCGCCGCCTCGACGGTCTGGGAGATCCTCAACGCCGCGGGTGTCGACCCGGCACCGCGCCGCTCCGGCCCGACCCGGCGCGAGTTCCTCACCGCCCAGGCCGAGGGCATCATCGCGGCAGACTTCTTCCACCTCGACACCGCGCTCGGCACGAGGCCGTACGCGCTGGCGTTCCTCGAGCACGGCACGAGACGCCTGCACCTCACCGGAAGTCACCACCCGCCCGACCCGGGAGTGGGCCGTGCACCAGGCGCGGAACCTCCCCGCCGGCCTGGGCGTGCGCGTGGCGTCTCTGCGATTCCTGCTGCGGGAGCGCGATGGCAGGCACGGTGCGGCGTTCGACGCGGTCTTCGAGGCCGAGGAACGGGACGTCATCCAGAGCGCGCCACGGGCTCCTCGGATGAACGCCCACTGCGGGAGAATCATCGGCAGCATCCGGCGCGAGGCCCTCGACCACGTCCTGACCGTGAACGAGGCCCACGCCCGCCAGGTCCTGGCCGCCTCCCGGCGGCACTACAACGCCCACCGCCCTCACCAGGCCCGTCGCCAACTACCGCCTGATGCCAGGGAACGGCCCGATGCCACAGTGCACGCCCTCGACGCCCGCCGAGTGCTGCGGACCAGAATCCTCGGCGGCGTGATCAGCGAGTACCGCTACATCGCTTGACCGGCGACGATAACTTTTCGAGCGGCACACGGTACGACGACGAGGGGGCGCCCGGTGTCACACCGGGCGCCCCCTCGCGGGTGCTCAAGGGCGGGCGCCGGGCTTGTTGACGACGCCCCAGGCGGCGCGGGCGCTGACCATCTCCCCGTCGTCCCGGGTCTCCCCGAGGTAGGCGTAGCTCTCGGGATCGAAGAAGATCTCCTGCTTGCCCTGCCAGCCCGAGGGCGTCCTCTCGGCGTAGGTCACGCTTACACCGATCGCCGCGCGGCCGAGCGGGTCCTTCACGCCGGTCGTCACCCGGGTGCCGGGGATCTTCGCGAGAGCCCGGAACAGGCCCGCCCGGACGTTCGGCGGGATCAGCACCGACCGGTACAGGACGTCGACCTCCCGCCAGTCGCGCTGTGCGCGCGTCTCCCCCTTGATGGAGCCGATGGCGTGCTCCTCGCGGATGCGCTTCATCATGCGGTCGGAGTCGCTCGGCAGGGTGGCGAGGAAGCGGTAGAACTGCCGCTGGGAGCGGTCGTCGTAGCCCTCCTTCTTCCACTTCTCCTCCTGATTGGGGCCGTACCAGACCTGGAGCTCGTCCGGGTCGAAGTCCGAGACGTCACCGGCCGGGGGGATGCCGGGAAGATTGGCGTGCCCGGTGCCGTCCCAGCGGGTCCACTCCTCGCTGCTTTGCGGCTTGCCCTGGACGAAGACGGTGCTCTTCTCGTACACCCACTGCTTCGGGCCGGGTTCGGTGCCGTCGTGCTTCTCGACGGTCGCGGCGGCCAGTTCGAGGGCGTCGGCAGAGGCGCCTGCCGACAGCACCTGGGGGCCCTTCCTCGCGGAGGCGCGGGTACTGTTTTCGGGCAGGGTCGTAACGACCCCGGCGGTCACGGCGAGGGCCACTGCGGTGGCGGCGCCGACCAGGATCATCCGGCGCCTGGGAAGGGCGGCGCGCTCAGGGCGGGTCTCCTGCCGGAACGCCGCGGTGAGCCGGGCCCGCGGCGCGGCGAGCCGGTCGGCGTCGGGAAGGGGTGCGTCGGCGCGCAGACCTCGGAGTTCGGAGAGCTCGTTCATGCGGGGTCACTTTCGTGTGTGCGAGCTTCGATGAGGGGGCCACTGGCCGCGCCGGTTGCGGTGCGCAGCTTCCGGCGGGCGCGGTTGAGGCGGGAGCGGACGGTGCCGACGGGAATGTCGAGGGCTTCGGCGATCTCCTGGTAGCCGAGGTCGGCCCAGGCGAAGAGCAGCAGGACGTGCCGGTCGCCCGCGGAGAGATGGGCCAGCGCCCCGGCCAGCGGGCGGGCGGCGGCCTCGGCAGCGAGGCGGTCGTCGGCGGAGTCGGTCCAGCTGTCGGCGACCGGGTCGTGGCCGGTGCGGGCGAGCAGTTTCAGCGCCCTGACCTCCTCCCGGCGGTGTCGGCCGATCTGCTTGGCGGCGATGCCGTACAACCAGGGCCGGACGCCGGCGCGGGCCGGGTCGAACCGGGCCCGTATCCGGAAGGCCGTCAAAAACGTCTCGGCGGTGACGTCGTCGGCCGCGTCCCGCCCGAGCCGCCGGGCGACGTACTGATGGATCGCCGGGGCGTGACGGTCGAAGAGCGCCGCGAAACGCTCGGGTTCCTCGAGGGAGGCCGCGATGAGCTCGGCGTCGCCGCCGGCCAGGTCGGTCATGGACAGTCCGTCCGTTGGTGGGGTCGGTGGGTGTCAGGATGGTGGGTGGTCACACCCTGTACTTGCCGAGTCGCCGCGAACGGGTTCACGCCGCCGCCTCAGCTTCAGAATCTCTCACTGGGTGTCACGCTCCCGGCTATGACCGAGCGTCTCGGTCGGCCGCTGAGCGCTTTGGCTGGCCAGTGTGGTTCCGGCAGGTCGGGCGAGTTTTGTATCGCTCTCTGCTGCGGTCAGGGAACCGGAGCCGATCTCCCGACGTGATCATGCCAATGACGCAGAGAAAGAACGCGGGGCGCGCAATCGCTCATCTGGCGGGTGTCTGGCTGGCGGGATGCGCCCTGACCGGCGTGCAGTTGCAGGCGGTGCTCGTCGCCCTCTTCGCCGGCGGAGCGGCTCCGTTCACCGCCGTTCTCGTCGGTGTGGCTCTTCTGTCGGTAGTCGCGCTCGCGGGGCTCGGAACCGCCGTCCACACGCTCGTACCGCTCATGCGCCGAGCGCGCGGGCCGGGGGCATGGGCAGCGAGCGTCTACGCGCTCGGCACGGTCGGCGCGTTCGGGGCCGCCGTGGTGAACTTCAAGATCAATCACCTAGAGAACAGTCTTCTGCTCTACCCGGCCGGAGGCACCTGCTACGCGCTCGCGGCCGCGCTCTTCCTTCCGGGCACCCGCGTCAGGCTGGGCGCTCTCGGGGCAGCGACCCTCCTCGCCGCCGGCGGGGGGTACGCCACCTGGGCGGCCACGCAGCCCCCCACTCTCGACGAGTGGCTCACCGCCAATGGCGTGGACTACACCCTGCTACGGGTCGGCGACCCGCCACCGGGCTACGTACTGCACGTCCTGGGCGCGGGTGAGGACGGCTTCGGTGCCGATTACGAGCGGCCCCGCTCCACACGACTACACCTCGGCGTGACATGCGTGGGAGACGACACCCGGCGCGTCGACGCGCGCGGCTGCCCCGTCCCCTTCGGCGAGCCGATCCGCTGCACGGACGACGGCGGAGGCCGCCAGCTGCTGACCTACGAGGGCGGCTACGAGCACCAGGAACTGCGTCTGCGCCGCGATGGCCTGGTCTACACCGTGACCGTGGAGGGCTTCCATACCGACCTGTCCGCAGCCCGGCACATTCTGTCGACGCTCAGGCCGGCGACCGACGCTGAGCTCGCCGGCCTGCTGGAATTGCCGATGCGGCGATGAGCACAGCCCCTCCATGCGGTGCTCCCGTGCTCTGCCCTTGAACAGCTTGAGGAGACCGGCACCTGCTCCCCGCGCCCGCGAGGATGGTCCGAGGCCGGGCGCCGGCCGCTGCGCGAACCGTCGGCCGGTGAAGACGACAGCGAGCGGTAGAGGCGCTGGTCAGCCGGGTACCGGCTGCCCTCGACGGCGGCCGGTACTGGGCAGCGATGACCGGCGGCACGGAAACGGCGGGCGATGCCGACGAAGGAGCTGGTGGAGCCCCGTCCGACAGCCAGCAGCGGTCCTGTCAGGCAGATCGCTCGGCACCGTAGTAGCCGTGGCGCATCCGGAACCTCATGGGGTCGGTGCCGTCCGCTTGGATGTGTCCGAGCAGCATCGACCGCAGCGGCTCAGGCAGCTGCTTGCCGTGCGCTCCGGTCCATTCGAGGGACGCGAAGAGCTGGGCCGCGCCGTCGAGCTGGGCCGGGCTCGGCGGGCGGGTGGCGAGCGCGGTGAGGATGAGGTCGGCATCCTCGGCGAGCAGCAGCTGCTGGACCGCCATGTCGTACCACTTCAGGCCGCCGGTGGATTCCCTGGCGGGAACCCCAGCCCATGCCAGCAGGGCGCGGATCCGCTTGATCCCGTCGGGATAGTCGTCTTGGACGAGCGCGGCGAGCCGGGCCTTGGCGTCGCGCAGGCGACCTGACCAGGCTTGCCGGTCATGCCCCGGCGGGTCGGAGATCTCCATGGCCGCGTCGCGCAGCCCAGCGGGCGCGGCCTGGAGCCAACGCAGCCGGCGCCGGTCCTCCTCGGTCTCTTGCGCCGCCAGCCCCGCCTGAACCTCCCGAGATCCGGTCAGGCCTCGCTTCGCCAGCCACTCGGTGAGTGCCGGGCCGTCCCGCAGGTCGGCATCGCACTCACCGATCCCTCGAAGACCGGATTGGTGGTGCAGCGTCCAGCAGGCGATCAGCTCTCCCTTGACGTCGTGAACCATGATCGTTGGCCAGCCGTTGCACAGGCACCGGTCGCCGGTACCGCCGTCCACAATGGCCAGCACTCGCGCCAGGTCTGCGATCTCAGCACCAGTCACCGCGATCCGCGCCACGCTGACGGAGTCCGCCTCGTCAGGAGATGCCTCGGCGATCACGACGCGCCCAGCACGGTTCAGTACATCGCGGAGGCGCGCCGTTGTCGGAGCGCCCTCATCCACGCCCGTCGTTCCCTCGTAGATCACGTCCGCGAGGATATCGACGCCGCTCCGGTGGCGGCCCGCAATTTTCGATGGACCAGCTTCAATAAACCATCGGTTGTTGAACAGGATCCTCGCTCGCCCCTGCGGGCTGCGATGTGTGGAACAAGGATGTTCAGCAGCACGGTGAGCCCGTTATGGGCGTCGCAGTCAGTTTCGCCGTTGAAAGACGGCTTGGGGACTGCGGGGCGCACTCATCGGGCGAGTTTGCCGGCGAGCTCCCGGAGCGGGTTCTCCAGAACCTCGCTGAAGGTGGGGAAGGGGTGCACGACGTCCGCGGCGACGGGGACCGGGATCCGGGCCCGGATCGCGAGGGAGACCTCGGAGATCCATTCTTCGGCGTGTCCGCCGATGGCGGTCGCGCCGAGCAAAGTGCCCGAATCGCCATCGGCGAGGAGCATGAGCCATCCCTCGTCGGCCCCTTCGGTCGCTGCACGGACGGTCTGGTCGATCGAGCTGCGGGCGACGACCGGATCGAGGCCCGCGGCCCGGGCGGACGCCACGGTGTGGCCGACGGAGGCCAGGGCCGGGGAGACGTAGACGGCGCGTGGCACCGCGCGGTAGTCGGCCTCTGTGGGCCTGCCGGTGAGGTTCGCGGCGACGACCCGGCCCTGGTAGTGGGCGGTGTGTGTGAAGGGCGCGACGCCGGTGATGTCACCGACGGCCCACACGTTCTCGGTACCGACGACCCGGCCACAAGGATCGACCGGTACCGCGCCGCTCGACTCGAGCGCGACGCCGAGCCCGTCGAGGCCGAGGTCTGCCGATCGCGGTCGTCGGCCGGTGGCGAGCACGACCACGTCGGTGTCGAGGATCCGCCCGTCGTCAAGGGTCAGCCGCCCCCCGGAACCATGCGGCTCCGCGCGGGCGACCTGGCATTTGAGATGGAGGGTGACCCCTTGACCGGTCAGCGTGTCGGCCAGGGTGGCACTCGCCTCGGGTTCCTCGCGCGGAACAAGGCGCTCGTTGCGCTGCACGAGCTGCACCCGACTGCCGAACGCCGCGAACAGGAAGGCGAGTTCGCAGCCCACCGGACCGCCGCCAATCACGGTGATCGATCCTGGCTGGTCCGAGGTGCTCAGCGCTTCGTCACTCGTCCAGACCGGAATCGTGTCGAGCCCCGGGATCTGCGGTCGGACCGGCTCTGAACCGGTGTTGAGCACGAGGTCGCGAAAACCGATCTCGGTGGCACCGGAAGCGGCACCGACGACCTCGAGCACTCCGGAACCACGCACGCGGCCGCGGCCGCGCAACAGAGTCGCCCCGGTCGCGCCGAGTGCCGTCGCGCTCCCGGAGTCGTCGCGTCCGTGCACGATCCGGTCGCGTCGGCGCACCGCTTCCTGGTAGGCGACCGACCCCGGGACCCGCTCGGGGAACAACGTGGACCAGTCCGGATTCTCCGTCGCCTGCCACACGCGGGCGGAACGCAGCATCGCCTTGCTCGGGACGCAGGCGACGAACGGACACTCACCCCCCACCCGGGCCTGCTCGACCACGGCGACCGAACGGCCACCTGCCGAGCCCCAGATCATCTTCGCCCCTGCCCCGGCGCCGAGAATGACGATGTCGTAGGTGTCCATGTGTGCCTCCTGAGCGCGACCGGCGCTTCCCTCTGATCCTGGACACGCGATGCCCACCCTGCGCGGGTGTGGCCTCCTTCGTGCCGCTGCCGGGTTTCCAGCGGATGAGGGCCCATGCCAGGCGTTGACGTTGTCACGTTGTTGGGTGTGTGGGTGTCTGACGATGCGTCGAGGTGTGGTGGGGCCGGGTGCCGACCCTGGGCTCAGGCCGCGGCAGGCCCGCCGGCAACTCCGGTGACCTGCTCCCAGACGGCGAAGCGGACGGTCATCTCGGCTCGGTGTTGGGTGCCGGTCATCAGGTGGCGGCGGGGCCGGAAGTGGGGTGAGATGCCGCTGAACGCGGCCAGGAACCGCTGCGCGGCGCCCACGTTGCGGAAGCCCTTCATGGCCCGTTCGCGCTGCCGCGTGGGCTGGTGGCTGTTCTCGGCCCGGTTGTTCAGCCCCTTGTGGGAGCGGTGCTCGACCGAGGGCATCAGCTCCCGGTGGGCGGTGCCGTAGGAGCGGAGCCTGTCCGTGACGATCACCCGCGGCACCTCGCCCGTCCTCGTCAGCAGCGCGCGGAAGAAGCGCCGGGCCGCGGCCGTGTCCCGGCGGCTCTGCACCAGGATGTCCAGCACCATCCCGTCCTGGTCGACAGCCCGCCACAGGTATTTCTGCTCACCGTTGAGCTTGATGAAGACCTCGTCCGGATGCCACGCGTCGCCGGGCCGGGGCCGCCGGCGGCGCAGGCCGCTGGCGTAGACCTGCCCGAACTTCAGGCACCAGCGCCGCACCGTCTCGCACGAGACGCTCACGCCGCGCTCCAGCATCAGCTCCTCGACCTCCCGGAAACTGAGCGGGAAGCGGAAGGACCGCCACACGCAGTGCGAGATCACCTCGACCGGATACCGGTGCCCCCTGTACGACGGCGCGCTGTCCACGGGCGGTCCCCCTCCACCATGACCAACCCGAAGATCATCCCACCCGGTCAGCCACCGTGACAGCACCTGCCGGACAGGCCGGTCGGCTTCGACGAGATCGAGGACCTTGCGCCGGAACTCGGCCGGGTAACTGCGGGGCACAGAAGCCTCCTTGAGTGTCTGGAGCATCATCTGTCCAGCAAGATGACTCCACCAGACCCGGGGCACATCACTTAGCTTGACTCTGAAGCTGAGGGCGGGCTGTTGCAGCAGTCGGCCAAGCCGGATGCTCAGGGCCGCCCCTGGCCGTGCTTGGCCCCGGCCGGATCGATCGGTTTTCAACGGCCTTCTGGCCAACGCGCGTAGATACGCGCATCATGGCAGTGCTGTGTGCGCAACAACCTTCGAG
>NZ_JBFAKH010000133.1:0-12538 GCF_040655635.1 Streptomyces sp. NPDC050388 | reverse complement strand
CGCCTCACCGCGCCCGTGGGCGGGACCCGGCCGCTCCACGGCCGGACGGACACAGCGATACCGCGGCGCTGCACGCCGCGATCCACGAGGACGCGATTCCTCCCGGGGCTGAAGCCCCGGGGTTCCTCGCAAGAACAAGCTGAAGCGGCTGCTGGCCGAGTACGGTCCGCCCCGTCCGACCACGCCCGCCTACCCCTTCCACCACCTGGTCGGTGACGGGGTGTGGGAGGTGCGGAGCGACCGGGGGTCCGGCAGTCCGGGTACCGGGGTGCGGGAGTTGCGTGCGACGAACGCCGCCGGGCGGCTCGCGCCGGAGTTGCGGGCGGCGCTGAGGAGGGAGCCGGCCCTGCTCGGGCGCATGGTGCGGGCGTTGCTCGACGCGAACTTCCCGCCCTCGCTCCACTCCGACCTGTGCGAAGCCGTCGGGCTGGTGCCGGAGCCGGCGGAGGCCGGACCGCCCCCGTCCTCCCGCAGGCAGCAGCGGGACCGCCGGATGCGGGAGCTGGTGCTGACCGCGTACGAGCACCGGTGCGCCTTCTGCGGCTACGACGGCCGGATCGGGAGCGTGCCCGTGGGGCTGGAGGCGGCGCATGTGCGCTGGTGGGCTTTCGACGGTCCGGACGACGTCGACAACGGGTTGTGCCTGTGCTCGCTGCACCACAAGCTCTTCGACAAGGGTGTCCTCGGTGTCGGCGAGAGCCACCGCGTCCTGGTCTCGCAGCGTTTCGTCGGGCACGGTGACGCGGCCCGCGCACAGGTCACCGAGCTCTCCGGGCGGCCCCTCATCGGTCCGCAGCCGGGGACCGCCCCCGTCGCGGCGCCGCACCGCGCCTGGCATCTCGCGCAGGTCTTCCAGGGCGACCCGCGCCCGGCTCGCTCCGCCTCGTCATCGGGGTGAACACCTGCGCAGCCATTCCGCCGTCACCGTGAAGTCCTCCTCCGTCAGCCCCCTCGCCGGATCCACCCTGTGCAGCAGGGCGGGTGCCGGGTGGGCCGACTCGGTCCACAGGCGGTCCATCGGGCCGATCTCGTCGTCCAGCCAGACGAACGGGCGCTGCCCGGCCCACTCCGACAGGAGGCGCGTCTTCCAGTGGAGGCCGCGCGGGGCGGGCGCGTCGGCCTCCGGCCGGTCCACCACCGGCAGCCTCGGCAGGCCGAGGCGCGGGGCGATCGTGTCGTTCGCCTCGTGCCGCCAGGTCGTCGCCCACACCAGGTCGCCGGGCAGGGCGAGCAGGCGTGGGCCCACCGTGGGGTCGAGACGGCCCAGCAGGGGGTCGCCCTCGTGCGTGAGCGGCTCCCGCGCACCCTCCCCGAAGGGGATCAGCGGGCCGTCCACATCCAGGAAGAGGAGCGGGCGAGGCGGTGGGACCGGCATGCACCCACCGTCTCACGGGTGCATCCGCGCCCCCTTCAGGACCTTGTCCACCGCGTTCCTCGGGCCGTGCACCGCCAGGCCGACCAGGTCCAGGTCCGGCGTGCCCACGGCGCGGACCGCCGCGCGGTTGGCCTCGTCGTGGCCCGTGGCGAACAGGTCGCCGGTGAAGACCGCCCGGGGCAGGGCGCGGGAGAGCGTCCGGGAGTGCGCCGCCTTCAGGGTCTCCTTGGTGCCCTCGAGGACCAGCACCGGCTGGCGGAACATCGGCAGGTAGGGCACGCCGTCCGCGTCCTCGTAGGGCTCGCCGATCAGGTCGGGTACCTGGGTGCCCAGGCCGCTGACCAGGAACGCGGTGACGTTGAGGCGCTGCCAGGTCTCCAGGTCCTCGCGCAGCAGGACGGCGATCTTCGTGTCGAAGCGTGTGCTCATGCCTCGAGACTGCCGATCGGCGTACGTCCCCGTCTTGTACGTTGTTTGCATGCCCGCAGCGCGCGCGGATCGCCCCCGGCGCACCGTTTCCGCCTGGCGGCCCCGGGTCCCGGGCGTCGTGGAGGTGTTCCACGCCCGCTTCACCGAGTACGCCTACCCGATGCACGTCCACGACGCCTGGACGCTGCTGATCGTCGACGACGGCGCCGTGCGGTACGACCTGGACCGGCACGAGCACGGCACCCCGCACGACACCGTGTCGCTGCTGCCGCCCCATGTCCCGCACAACGGTGCCCCCGCCACCCCGGACGGCTTCCGCAAGCGGGTGCTCTACCTCGACGGCACCCACCTCGGGGACGACCTCATCGGGGCCGCCGTCGACCGGCCCGACCTGCGTGATCCCCTGCTGCGGCGGCGGGTCGGGCAGGTGCACGCGGCGCTCGTGGGGCCCGGTGACGAACTGGAGGCGGAGAGCAGGCTGACGCTCGTCGGGGAGCGGCTACGGGCCCATCTGCGGTCCCGGGACGATGCCGCGCGGGCGCCCCGGCGGGATCCCGTCCTCGCCCGGCGGCTGCGCGAACTGCTCGACGCGCGGGTCGTGGAGGGGCTCGGTCTGGCGGAGGCCGCGGGGCTGCTGTCCGTTCATCCCGCGCACCTGGTACGGGCGTTCAGCGGTGCCTACGGCATCGCGCCGCACCAGTACCTGATGTCCCGCCGGGTGGGCCGGGCCCGTCGGCTGCTGCTCGACGGGGGGTCGCCGAGCGAGGTCGCGGTGACCACCGGTTTCTACGACCAGGCCCATCTCACCCGGCACTTCCGGAAGTCGGTCGGTGTCACACCGGGTCGATACCGGGCGGGAGGCCGGTAGCCCCTGGGGAAGCGGGCCACCGGCCGGGGCGGCTCGTGCCGTCGCGTCACTTCACGTCGACGTAGTCGCCCGCCGCCGTCGCTCCGCCGGTCGTGGACGTCTGGCCGAACGTCCAGCGCCAGTAGCCGTCGGTCGTGGCCTTGACCGTGGTCTTCAGGTTGCCCGTGGAGTTCGCCCGCACGGTCTTGACCGTGGTGTAGGTGCTGGTGCCCGCCTTGCGGAACTGCAGCTTGGCCAGCTTGTTGCCGTAGCCGACGTACTTGTGCTTCACCCAGTCGGCGCGCGTCAGCTTGCCCGTCACGGTGAGCGTCTTGTTCTTGGCGACCGGCTCCGGCGAGGCGTTGACCGTGGCCCGCGCGGCGCGCTTGACCTGGACCGTGCCGGAGACGGGCAGGTATTCCTCGGCCTTGAGCTTGGTCTCGGAGGCCCAGAGACGGATCCAGACAGCGGTCTTCCAGGTGGTGGCGTCGTTGTTGGAGTCCAGGGTCCACCGGGGGTCGATGTAGAGATCGCCCTCGACCTTCGCCGAGCTGGGGGTGTCGTCGTGGTAGATGACGTGGCCCGTGCGGATGCCGCCGCTGTCCAGGCCCTTGGCGGCCGTGGTGCCGTGGTACAGGTACGGGAACGCGGTGATGTCGCGGGACGTGTAGCCCGCGGGCCAGGTCATGCGGAAGCTGACGCTGGGGTACTTCTCATCGGTGATGCCCACGACGATGGGCTTGCCCTTGTTCACGACCAGGTTCGACACCTTGACGCCGGTGTCCGCCGCCTGGGCGGGCGGTGCGGTGAACACCCCCAGGGCGAGCGCTCCGGTGAGCGCGGCCGTGAGGGTGGATCTGCCAGTGCGCATGCGCGTCCTCTTCATGCACGGGACCCTGACCGACAGGGTCCGGATCGCGGCAGGCTAACAGCCCGCGTCCGCACGTCCGTTCGGGGCTCTGCCGCGACCTGCGCGGTCCCTACTCGCCCGAGGGGCGCTCGATGAGCCGGGTGAACGCGTCCAGGTTCCGCGTCGACTCCCCGCGCGACACCCGCCAGGCGTGCTCCTTGCGGATCGCGGTGGCGAAACCCAGTTCCAGCAGGGTGTTGAAGCTGCCGTCGGCGGCCTCCAGGACCTGCCCGAGCAGCCGGTCGACCTCGTCCGGGGTCACGGCGGGCAGCGGGAAGCGGCCGGTGACGTAGATGTCGCCGAGCGGGTCCACGGCGTAACTCACGCCGTACAGCTTGAGGTTGCGCTCCAGGAGCCAGCGGTGGACGGCGGCCTCGTTCTCGTCGGGGTGACGGATGACGAAGGCGTTGAGGGAGAGCGAGTGCCGGCCGACGATGAGGGAGACCGTCGTGGACAGTTTGCGGGTGCCGGGGAGCTTCACGACGTACGTGCCGGCCGCGGGGCTCTCCCAGTCGAGTTCGGCGTCCTTGAGGACGCCTTCGATGACCTGTGCCGCCGCCTGCTGCTGTTCCGCTTCAGCCATGCTGGGAGCGTACGTGACGGCGGTGGGCCTGCGTCGCGGCCGTGTAGACGTCGGCCGTGGCGGCGGCCGACCTGTCCCAGCCGAAGGACCGGGCGTGCCGGGCGGCGGCCTCGCCCATCCGGTCGGCGAGGTCGGGCCGGTCGGCGAATTCGAGCAGCACGCGCGCGTAGGCCCCGGGGTCGTGCCCCCGGACGAGGAAGCCGGTGTGTCCGTCCCGTACGGCCACCGGCAGTCCGCCGACCGAGGCGGCGAGCACCGGGGTGCCGGCGGCCTGCGCCTCTATGGCGACCAGGCCGAAGGACTCGCTGTAGGAGGGCATGACGAGGACGGACGCGGCCCGGAACCAGTCCGCGAGCTGTTCCTGCTCGACCGGCGGACAGAACCGTACGACGTCGGCGATGCCCAGGCGGGCGGCGAGTTTCTGCAGTCCCTCGGGCTTGGCGAGGCCGCTGCCGCTGGGGCCGCCGACCACGGGGACGCAGAGCCGGGAGCGCAGCTCGGGGCGCTCGTCGAGCAGCGCGGCGACCGCGCGGAGCAGCACGTCGGGAGCCTTGAGCGGCTGGATGCGGCCCGCGAAGAGCGGGATCAGGGCGTCCTGGGGCAGCCCGAGGCGGGCGCGGGCGGCGGCCCGCCCGTCGGACGGGCGGAAGCGGGACAGGTTGACGCCGGGATGGACGACGGCGACCTTGTCCGGGTCGGCCGAGTAGTGCTGTACGAGTTCCTCGGCCTCTCCGGCGGTGTTGGCGATCAGCCGGTCCGCGGCGGCCACTATCTGGGTCTCGCCGATGACCCGGGCGGCCGGTTCGGGCGTGTCGCCGACGGCGAGGTTGGCGTTCTTGACCTTGGCCATGGTGTGCATGGCGTGCACCAGGGGGACGCCCCAGCGCTGGGCGGCGAGCCAGCCCACGTGGCCGGAGAGCCAGTAGTGGGAGTGGACCAGGTCGTAGTACCCGGGCCGGTGGCCGGCCCACGCGTGCATCACACCGTGCGTGAAGGCGCACAGCTGGGCGGGCAGCTCCTCCTTGGCCAGGCCCTCGTAGGGGCCGGCGTCGACGTGCCGGACGAGGACGCCGGGCGCGAGTTCGACGGAGGGCGGCAGGGCCGCGGTGGTCGCGCGCGTGAAGATCTCGACCTCGATGTTGATCGCGGCGAGGCGCTGCGCGAGTTCCACGATGTAGACGTTCATGCCGCCGGCGTCGCCGGTTCCCGGCTGGTGCAGCGGGGACGTGTGCACGGAGAGCATCGCCACGCGGCGGGGCCTGCGATGCAGTCGCAGCCGCGGGGGTGCGGCGGGGGAGCGCCGCCCGAGCCTGGCGATGTACTGGCTCACGTGGCGTTCCTCCTCGTTGTGGGCCTGACTTTCCGGCATGGTTTTCGGGGGCGTGCGGGCCCTCCAGCTCCCCAACACCGGAGGGGCCCGCTCCCATTTCCGGGTGACCTCTCCGGATCGGGTCTTTGCCGAATCATTACCGAATGTCGCTCAACCGTTCGAGTGCCGGGTGCGTGGGCGCGGGGCCGTCGTCCGGCGCCCCCGGTCGATTCCCGGCGGGCTCGACCGCCCGCATACCCTCGTACGCATGACCGCCCGCGCCGCCTCCCTCCCCCACTCCCGGAGGTCCCCCGTCGTGGGCACGGTGACGCGCGGGACGACCAACCCCAACCGCCTGCGCCGCATGGACCGCTGGATCGCGGCCACGCACGGCACCGCGCTGCGCCGCACCGACCACCCCGTCGCCGTCGACCTCGGCTACGGCGCCGCCCCCTGGACGGCGGTCGAACTGTTGCACCGCCTGCGAACCGTGGCCCCCCGCGCACGCGTGGTCGGCGTCGAGATCGAACCGGCCCGGGTCGCGGCGGCCCGCCCGTACGAGCGCGAGGGGCTGGCCTTCCGGCACGGCGGCTTCGAGGTCCCGCTCCCCGGACGGCCGACGCTGATCCGCGCGGCGAACGTCCTGCGCCAGTACGACGAGGCCGAGGTCGCCGCCGTCTGGCAGCGGCTGTGCGCGCGACTCGCCCCGGCCGAACCGGCGCGGGGCTCGCGCGGCGGGCTGCTGGTCGAGGGGACCTGCGACGAGATCGGGCGGCGGCACGTGTGGGTCGCCCTCGGCCCGGAGGGGCCGCGCACGGTCACCTTCGCGACCCGGCTCGGCTCCCTGGAACGCCCCTCGGACCTGGCGGAACGCCTGCCGAAGGCACTCATCCACCGCAACGTCCCCGGCGAACCGGTGCACGCCTTCCTGCGCGACTTCGACCGCGCCTGGGCCGCCGCCGCGCCCTACGCCTCGTACGGCGCCCGCCAGCGCTGGATCCGTACGGTGCGGGATCTGACCGCCGACTGGCCGGTGACGGACGGGCCGGCCCGGTGGCGGCAGGGCGAAGTCACGGTGCGGTGGGAGGCCTTGGCGCCACGGGGGTGAACTCCGGGAACGATCTCCGTGAGTCGTTCGTCACATCGACGGGGCGAGCGTCATAACGGGGAGGGGCAGCCGGGAAGCGTCACCTCTGTCACTTCGGACGCCGACATGGCAACATCCCCTGACGAAGGATGTTACTGACGGTTAATCAGTTTGGGGGCGAGTCATGGAGACGGGCAGGCACATGCTGACCACGGCGGCAGTGGCCGTGGTCTGTGCGATCACCGTGCTGGCGGCGCCGGGCACGGCGTTCGCGGCTCCCACTCCCCCGCCGCCCCCGGCCCCGAGCGCGAGTGCGAGCGCCGATGTCGCGCCGTCCAAGGACCTCGAAGCCGTGCGCAAGAAGCTCGACAGGCTCTACCGTGCCGCGGCGGTGGCCACCGAGGAGTACAACGCCGCCGAGGAGAAGGCGAAGCAGCAGTCCACCGAGATCGCCCGACTGACCAAGAAGATCGTCAAGGGCAGGGAGAAGCTGGCCGAGTTGAAGGACCGCGCGGGCGCCGCGGCCGCGTCCCAGTACCGCGGTGGCGGACTCCCGCCCGAGGCCCACCTGATGCTGAGCGACGACCCGCGGGAATTCCTCGTCGGTGCGGGCCGGATCCGTCAGGGCCAGCACGCGACCAAGGGCCTGCTCGGTGAAATGAAGCGCACCCAGGAGGACTTGGAGCAGTACGCGCAGGACGCCGACGCCCAGTGGCGGAAGCTGGAGGCGGGCCGCAAGGCCAAGGCCGAGGCGCAGAAGAAGATCGAGAAGCAGATCGCGGCGGCCGAGAAGGTCGAGTCCGAGCTGGAGCAGGAGGAGAGGGAACGGCTGGCCGAGCTGGAGCGGCGGGCCGCCGAGGAGGCCCAGTCCGCCTGGCTGGACTCCGGCGTCCTCGACGGCATCGGGGCGGAGGCGACCGAGCAGGGCAGGAAGGCCGTCGCGTACGCCACCGCGCAGATCGGCAAGCCGTACGAGTGGGGCGCCGAGGGCCCGAAGACGTACGACTGCTCGGGTCTGACCTCACAGGCGTGGAGAGCGGGCGGGCAGGGCATCCCGCGCACCTCGCAGGAACAGTGGAAGCAGCTGACGCGCGTCGCCGTCACGGAGATGCGGCCCGGCGACCTCGTCATCTACTTCGACGACGCCAGCCACGTCGGCATGTACGTCGGAGACGGAGCCATCGTCCACGCCCCGCGCCCGGGACGGGCGATCACGATCGCGGGAGCCGGTTCGATGCCGATCCTCGGGGTGGTTCGCCCGGACCCGGATGCCGATGCAACCGGCAATGGCGACAAGGTCGGCAAAGCCGACAGGATCGACAAAAGCGCCAAGAAGGGCGACAGCGGCGAGAAAACGGACGCGAACTGAGCGACCCGTGACCTGCGCCACGTGACCCGGTCCACGCCGATGACGCGGCCACACCCTCGCGGGCGTGACGTTCGTCATCCCGGCCGCATCGCCGACGTGTCCAACTGCTGCCCATAACGCGGCATATGACACCGGCTGATGGCCGAGCGGCGTGCCCCACACCATTCCGCTGCGGCGCCGACACCCGCTATCGTCCCCGCTGGAAGGGGCGCCCCCTGCTCGTCCGAAGTGGAGAGCACGGGGTGCACGGGCCGAGATCCCGCGCCCCCACCACGCCCTCGGGGGGAGGGAAGGAACCCGGAACAATGCCCGCACCCGTACCGCGGCAGAGAACGCTCCCGGCCGCGGAAAGCGGTCAGGCGCACGCCGCATCACCGACCGGTGGCCCCGCCGAGGACACCTCGGAGGCCGGAGCGACGGCCCCGCGCACGGCGGAGCACACCGAGGACGACACCAGGAACGAGGCGACCTCAGCCGCCCCCACCAACCTCACGCTGCTGCTGATCGAGGACGACCCGGCGGGCTCGCCGATCGTGCCGGACCTGCTCGACCAGACCGGCAAGCCGATCCGTGTGCGCACCGCCCGCAACCTCACCGAGGCCGAGCGGCTGCTGACCGACGACGTCCACTGCATCCTGCTGGACCTCGCGCTGCCCGCACCCGGCAGCCGGGCGGGCAGCGGCGGCGGCAACGGGGTCGGCGGCGCCGGTGACGACGAGCTCGCCGTGCTCAAGCACGTGCTGGAGCTCGCGCCCCGGCACGCCGTCCTCGCGCTGACCGCGTCGGGCGACGCCGAGCGCGGCGCGGAGGCGGTGCGCGTGGGCGCCCAGGACTACCTCTTCCGCGACGAGCTGGACGGTCGGCTGCTGAGCAGGGCGATCCGGTACGCGGTGGAGCGGAAGCGTTCCGACTCCGCCGAGCGGCGGCTCGCCGAGGGCAGGCTGCGCGCCCAGGAGAACGCCCGCCTGGAACGCGGTCTGCTGCCGACCCCGCTCCTGGACGGTTCCCCGCTCCACTTCGCCGCCCGCTACCGTCCGGGCCGTTCGCGCGCCCTGCTCGGCGGTGACTTCTACGACGTCGTCCGCACCCCGGACGGCACCGTGCACGCCATGATCGGCGACGTCTGCGGCCACGGCCCGGACGAGGCCGCCCTCGGCGTGGAGCTGCGCATCGCCTGGCGCGCGCTGACCCTGGCGGGCCTGTGCGGGGACGAGCTGCTGGGCACGCTGCAGCAGGTGCTGGAGCACGAGCGCGCGGACGACGAGATCTTCGCGACCCTCTGCGCGGTGGACATCTCGCCCGACGGCCGCCGGGCGGGCCTGTGCCTGGCCGGCCACCCCTCACCGCTCCTCGCCCGGCCGGGCCGACCGGCGCGGCTGCTGCCGTACGACAACAACGGTCCGGCGCTCGGGCTGCTGCCCGGCGCCCGCTGGCCGCGTACGGAGGTGGAACTGGGCACGGAGTGGAGCCTGATGCTCTACACGGACGGCCTGATCGAGGGACGGGTCGGCGACAGCGGGGAACGGCTCGGCCAGGACGGCATGGTCGGCATGGTCCACCGCCAGTTCACGGACGGACTGCGGGGCGAGGAACTGCTGCGGGCGGCCGTCAACGAGGTCCGCGACCTCAACGGCGGGGAGCTGACCGACGACGTGGCGGTACTGCTCCTGGACCGGGTGCCACCGCAGCGGCCGTGACGGGGAGGGGGCTCCGCCTCCTCACCGTCCGCCGTTGTACGGGCCGTAGGGACCGTCGCTGCTGGATCCCCGGTGGCTGCGCCCGCCGCCGGAGAGGCCGCGCAGGGCAGGACGGACGTCGACCATGTACACGATGGTCGCGATCAACCCGATGATCGGCAGGAACGACAGGACGTTGAAGATCAGGTTCACCACGAAGGCGAGCCCGAGGATGATCAGCCAGAACGGCTTGGTCTTCTTGTCCGCCGCGCGGTAGGCGTCCTCGCGGCGGAGGGCCGCGTCGACCAACGCGAAGCCGCTGAAAACGATCAGGGCCATGCTCAGCAACCACATCAACCCCGCGAAGCCCTGCATCAGCACAACGTCCACCACCCGACTCGGCTCGTCCTTACGCGGTCACCGTACCCGCAACCGCCGGCCGGCTACCCAGGAGAACGGGCCGGACACCGCGAGAGTGCCCGGCCCGTACCACTCGTCGGCACCGCTGCCGCTCGTTCCCACGTGCCTACTTGGCGGGCGGCGTCTTCTTGGCCGTCGTGTTCTTGCGCGTCGGGACCTTCTTGGCGGCGGGCCTGTCGCCCTCGCCCCCCACCGACTCGAGCTTCGGCGTGGTCACGGCCTTCGGCCCGGCCTCGGGCCCGTCCTTCGGCTCGACGGCGACGGCGACGTCCTCGACGGCGACGGCCATGTCCTCGATGCTCTCGGCGGCCTCACCGCGCCAGTTCTTCACGGCCTGCTCGCCGTGCTCGGCGACCTTCTCGTAGGTCTCGCGGGCCTTGACCGCGTACTCGGCGGCGACGCCGACCCCGCGCAGGGCCAGGTCCTGGGCGGTCTCGCCGAACTTCTTCAGGTCGGTGTCGAGCGAGCCGAGGAACTCGTTGACCTTGGCCTGGACGGTCTCCTGCGTCTCCCTGACCCGGTTGGTCGCCTTCTCCTGGACGACCTTGGGGTCGGTGTTGCGGACGGCCTCGATGCGCGAAGGCGCCTCGGCGCGGATCTGCTCGACCAGGCCCGGAACCTTCCTGGCCTGCTGCAGGGCGAGGTCGGCGGTGCCGGCGGCGAAGTAGAGCGGGGTCGGGTCGCTGAAGGTCTTGCGCAGGTCGTCGGTGATGGCCATGGTGAGGGTCCTCCCGGATCCGTTTTCGGCTGAGGGTTCGTGTGATCCGTGGCGGCGGCCGGCGCCCTGGTCCGGCTCAGCCGTCCGTCCGCTGCGGATCGATGTCACTGCTGTCACTGCTGTTGCTGCTTGTGCTGCTGGTGTTGTTGCCGGAGGGGCCCCGGCGCCCGGCGTCCTTGCCGCCACCGGCCTTACGGCCGCCCCGACGTATCGCGGAACCAGCACCGGAGCCGCCGCTCCCGTCGGCACTTCCGGAAACCTCCGAGGCCTCCGTCCCTTGAGCCTCCTCGACAGCATCAGCGGCACCGACGACACCGGCAGTCCCGATCGCCTCACCGTCCTCGGCGCCCCCAAACCCGTTCTCCTTGCGGAAGGACTCGTAGATCTGGAGCAGTACCTGCTTCTGACGCTCGCTCAGCGTGGGATCGGCGAGGATGACGGCCCGCGTCTCCACTTCCTCCCGGTCCCGCTCGGCGTCGAGGATGCCGGCGCGCACGTACAGCGTCTCGGCGGAGATCCGCAGCGCCTTGGCGACCTGCTGCAACACCTCCGCGCTCGGCTTGCGCAGCCCGCGCTCGATCTGGCTCAGATACGGATTGGACACCCCGGCGGCATCGGCGAGCTGCCGCAGCGACAACTGCGCGTTGCGCCGCTGCTCGCGGAGGTACTCACCGAGGTTGCCGACATTGAGTGACGCCATACCCCCACCCTGCCCCACCCCGCTAACTATTGCAAGCGTTCGCTTGCAATAGTGCACCGACCCGGCGCGAGCACACAGCCCCACACGGTTGACCCTTGTCCGTTCCCAGTGCTTGTGACGGTTTCCCGCTGAATCTGCTCGGCGAAGTGAACGAGTCCCGACCGACCTGCGCGGCGAGGCTTCCGCGGGGCTGCCTACGGACGTCGCGCGACGAAGACGAGCTCCTTGCCCGGTCTGTCGGGCGCGTCGCGAACGCCCTCCACCTCATAGCCCTGCGCGATCAGCTCCGTCTCGACCTCCTGCCGCTCACGGAAGCGCAAGGTGGAGTCCGACGTGAGTACCTGCCCGTCGGCAGCGAACACGTAAGTCCACCGGAACGTCACCAGCGGCTCGCTCACCTCGACCACCTGGACCCAGCTCTCGACGGCGCCGATACCCGGGATCTCCGTCACGCGGTATGAGGCCTCGCGGTTCCACTCCTCCCAGGCGCGTCTGGCCGGATCCCGGGTCTCGAACACCAGACGGCCGCCAGGTCGTAGTGCCGTGTACGCGCCACGCAGGGTCTCCCGCCACGCCTGCGGATCGAGGATCTGCTGGGCGACGTTCGCCGTCATGGTTGCCAGGTCGACCTGCAGCGGCGGGAGCGTCGTCGCATCGCCACAGATCCAGCGCACTCGCTCGCTGCCCGGCTTGGCTCGGGCCACGTCGATGGACGCCTGGGCGGGGTCGACGCCGACGACCTCGATCCCGCGCTCGGCCAGTGCAAGTGCGAACACACCTGTCCCACAGCCGATGTCCAGTACCTGACGCGCCCCGAACTCCTCCGTCATCTCCACGTACGTATCGAGATCGCTGCGATCGGGGTCGAGTGGGTCATAGATCGCGGCGAGTCGTGGATGCCCGAAACACTCGTCAGCCATGCGGCCGACCGTATGGGGGCTGAGCTTGCCTGCCTAGTCAATTTCCTCGGCTGTCAGAGGTGTTGGTGCCCCCATCAGAGATCGGGTCTGTCAAAACGAGCGGCCCTGTCTCACTTTCGGTGGTGACGGAGAGTCGTGAGGGTCGTTGACATTCGCGTGAAGAATGTCAACGAGCTTGTGCAGATGGTGTTTTCG